>JBLIJY010000052.1:0-10327 GCA_047636095.1 Hydrogenophaga sp.
AAGTGTCTGGGCATCTGCGGGTCAACGGCCGCCTGATCGTTTGGACCGGTGGCGTGGTTCGAGGCCAGGTGGAGGTGAGCGGTGATTTCTACTTGTTCGGCCACCTGGGCGATCCTGGCGCCGATGTGAAAGCCACCCATCTGGCCTGCCAAGGCATGGCCTTTGTGTCCAAAACCGGTGTGTCCACCGGCACCTTGGAAGCTCGGCGCTTGCAGCTCTATGAAGGGGCCGACTTGCAAGGACCGTTCAAGACATTGAAACTCGAACCTGGAGCGGGATGACGCTTGGCAGCAAGGCGACACCGCAGAGCCAGAACTTGTCAAGCGCAAGAGTCAGCCACCCCACCGGTCGACAACGCCCCGCTCCCACCCACTCGACACGGAAACAGGCCATGGACACACAACCCGATTCGACCGACCACCAGCCAGACACCGAGCCCGAGCCCGAGCGCACCAACCTGGATGCGCCCGGCAGCGACGGTCTGACGGTGGGCGTTGGCAAGGCCATGCCACCCACCCTGCCCGCCCACCTGCCGGTCCTCGACGCCCAGCTCCCCACCGGCGATGGTGAGACCGCCGAGGTACGCAGCCTGCTGGCCGAAGGCATGCAATTTGTGGGCAATGCCACGTTGCGCGGCCCCTTCAGTGTGGCGGGCGAGGTGGAAGGCAACCTGACACAGGCGCACGACGCGCTCGCCAGCATCGTGGTCACAGAGACCGGTCGCGTCAAAGGCGACATCACCGCACACCGGATTTCGGTCATGGGCCACACCGAGGGCACGCTGGATGCGGGTCAGGGCGAGGTGTCGCTGCACGACACCGCCGATGTGCATGGCGTGGTGCGCTACGGGCGCATCCAGGTCAATGGCGCCAATCTCAACGCCACGCTGGAGCGGGCAGCACCGGCCAAGCTGGCAAGCTGAGCCAAACCGCCACCGACGAGACCCTATGCCGTGGCCAAAAACCTCATCCTCCCCACAGGCCAACCCGAATGCCCAGCACCCCGCAGCGGTGCCCAGTTCGGACACGGTGCGTCGGGCAGCCTTGAGCGCGAGTTGGGCGCGCGACCGCCGCGTGGCGCGCCGGCGGCTCGCCCTTCGCTGGCTGCTCTGGGCCTGGTGGCGCATCGGCTTGCCGGTGCTCTTGGTGCTGGCTTTGGCGATCTGGCTGCTGGGGCAGGTGCCGCCAGCGAGCCGTCCAGCGTGGCTCAAACCCGTTATCGCCATCGGACACGTCACTGCGCTGCACAACATCGGCACACCGCCCGCCACCGCCTCTCCCCCTTCCGACCCCCCCCTGCACGGCAAGGAGCCTTGACACCATGAACAAACATCTCACCAGCACCCGCCTGGTGCCTGCCGAGCGCCTGGGCGCCATCACCAGCCTGATTGCCGAGGGCTCGGTGTTTGAAGGCAATTTTCACTGCGCGCAGGACCAAGGCATCAAGATCGACGGCCGCCTCAAGGGCAATGTCGGCTTTGAGACCGGGGGCACGCTGCATGTGGGCGCCAACGGGCTGATCGAAAACACGCGCCTGGAGGCCGACTACGTGTTCATCGAAGGCAAGGTGATTGGCACCGTGATCGCTCGCAAAGCACTGGAGATCACCGGCTCGGGCACCCTGATCGGGGACGCCCAGTACGACGAGCTGATCGACATGCACCCACGTGCGCGGGTGCGCGGAAAGATCGAGTTCCGGGGCGATATCGACACGCCATCCATCTGAGCGCCCTGCGCCTCAAAAGCAAAAGGCCTGTGCGACGAACCGCACAGGCCTTTTGCTTGGGCGCTGCAGGCTGCTGGCCTGCGAGCGGTGGGTGTTAGCCGAGACTCTTTTCGTAGTTGGCCACGCCGTCGAGAATTTCTTTGTGAGCCGCCTCAGGGCCTTCCCAGCCAATGATCTTGACCCATTTGCCCGGCTCCAGGTCTTTGTAATGCTCGAAGAAATGCTGAATGGTGTTCAGGCGCATGGGGTGAATGTCTTCGGGCTTGTGCCAGTGGCTGTAAATCGACAGCACTTTGTCGATCGGTACCGCCAACACCTTGCCGTCTTCGCCCGCTTCGTCGTTCATCTTTAGGATGCCAATGGCGCGGCAAGCCACGACAACGCCTGGGATCAAAGGCACCGGTGTGATCACCAGGACGTCAACCGGGTCGCCGTCACCCGACAGCGTCTTTGGCACATACCCGTAGTTGGTCGGGTAGTGCATGGCCGTGCTCATGAAACGGTCGACAAAAATGGCCCCCGTCTCTTTGTCCACTTCGTATTTGATCGGGTCGGCGTTCATCGGAATTTCGATGATCACGTTGAACGATTCGGGAACATTTTTGCCAGGGGTGACGTTGTCGAGAGACATGCTTTTATCAAGGGTTGGTTGTAAGCGGCGGCTGGCAATGCGCGTGATGCGCAAGCCCGATGTGCAGTGCAACAGCCCTGCACTGCCTGGGATTCTTTCCGATTTTACTGATTCGAGCCTGACTTCCTTGGCAACGCCGTGGTCGGCGCCACACGATTGCAGCTAAATTCGCTGTGTTGGCCAATCGCTCTGCACAGCGCTGCAAAAACGCTGCGCCCACAGACGAGGAAGCAACGCAGCAGGGGCAGCCCTTGGGCGTTGCCCCCTCCAAGTCGAAACGAGCAGGAGAACACAATGGGTAGTCAAAGTGCGCTGGTATTTGTGCTGGTTTGTGGGCTGGTGGCGGTGGCCTACGGCTTCTGGTCACGCCGCTGGATCCTTTCTCAGGACACGGGCAACGCCCGCATGCAGGAAATCGCAGGGGCGATCCAGATGGGCGCAGCCGCTTACCTGGCCCGCCAGTACAAGACCATTGCCGTGGTCGGGATCGCTCTGACCATCCTCATGGCCGTGTTTCTTGACACGGTCACCGCCATCGGCTTTGTCCTCGGCGCGGTGCTCTCAGGTGCTTGCGGCTTCATTGGCATGAACATCTCGGTGCGTGCCAACGTGCGTACCGCGCAGGCAGCCACCAAGGGCATCGGCCCGGCGCTCGATGTGGCGTTTCGCGGTGGCGCCATCACCGGCATGCTGGTGGTCGGCCTGGGCCTGCTGGGTGTGGCCGGCTTCTTCTGGTTTTTGGTCGGCAACGGCAACTTCACGCCTGACAAGAACCTCGCCCAGCTGCTCAACCCGCTGATCGGCTTTGCCTTCGGCTCATCGCTCATTTCCATCTTTGCGCGGCTGGGCGGCGGCATCTTCACCAAGGGGGCTGACGTCGGCGCCGATCTGGTGGGCAAGGTGGAAGCTGGCATTCCCGAGGACGACCCGCGCAACCCGGCGGTGATCGCGGACAACGTGGGCGACAACGTGGGCGACTGCGCCGGCATGGCGGCCGACCTGTTCGAGACTTACGCGGTCACGCTGATTGCGACCATGGTGCTGGGTGCGCTGCTGGTGGCTGCGGCACCAATGAACGCGGTGCTGTATCCGCTGGTGCTGGGCGCTGTGTCCATTCTGGCATCCATCGTGGGCTGCACGTTTGTGAAGGCCACGCCAGGCATGAAAAACGTGATGCCTGCGCTCTACAAGGGCCTGGCTATCGCTGGCGTGCTGTCGCTGATCGCGTTCTGGTTCGTCACCGCCTGGATCATGCCGGACAACGCGATTGCCGCGACCGGCAGCCAGTTGCGGCTGTTCGGCGCCTGCGCCGTGGGCCTGGTGCTGACCGCCGCGCTGGTCTGGATCACCGAGTACTACACCGGCACCCAATACGCGCCGGTCAAGCACATCGCCCAGGCCTCCACCACCGGCCACGGCACCAACATCATTGCTGGCCTGGGCGTGTCCATGCGCTCCACCGCCTGGCCGGTGCTGTTCGTCTGCGTGGCGATCCTGACGGCCTACAACCTGGCCGGCCTGTATGGCATTGCGATCGCCGCCACCGCCATGTTGAGCATGGCCGGCATCGTGGTGGCGCTCGACGCCTACGGGCCGATCACCGACAACGCTGGCGGCATTGCCGAGATGGCCGACATGCCGCCTGAAGTACGGGCCGTCACCGACCCGCTGGACGCTGTCGGCAACACCACCAAGGCGGTAACCAAAGGCTACGCCATCGGCTCGGCCGGTCTGGCCGCGCTGGTTCTGTTTGCCGACTACACCCACAAGCTGGAGACCTACGGCCACCAGGTGCGCTTCGACCTGAGCGACCCGATGGTCATCGTCGGTCTCTTCATCGGCGGTCTGATCCCCTTCCTGTTCGGCGCGATGGCGATGGAAGCCGTGGGCCGGGCAGCGGGCGCGGTGGTGGTGGAGGTGCGGCGCCAGTTCAAAGAAATCCCCGGCATCATGGAGGGCACGGCCAAGCCCGACTACGGTCGCGCGGTCGATATGCTGACCACGGCGGCCATCAAGGAAATGGTGATCCCCAGCCTGTTGCCGGTGGTGGTGCCGATCCTGGTGGGCGTGTTGCTCGGCCCCAAGGCGCTCGGTGGCCTGCTCATGGGCACCATCGTGACCGGCCTGTTCGTGGCGATCTCCATGTGCACCGGCGGCGGCGCCTGGGACAACGCCAAGAAGTACATCGAAGACGGCCACCACGGCGGCAAGGGCAGCGATGCCCACAAGGCGGCTGTCACGGGCGACACCGTGGGCGACCCCTACAAAGACACCGCTGGCCCCGCGATCAACCCCTTGATCAAAATCATCAACATCGTGGCCTTGTTGATCGTGCCCCTGCTGCCCATGGCGGGCTGATCGGCCGCTGCGCTGTTTAATTCCAGAAGAAAGGCTCGCCTGTGCGGGCCTTTCTTCTTTCAGGGGACCGGTGGGGCGGCATCTGGAGCCTGGAGGCCCGCCGGGGTGTCGGCAGCCGCTGTCGGGCGCGGTAGGGCCTTGTATACCAGCTCGCCCAACAGCATCTCGGGCGCGCGCCGCGTCATAAGCGCTGTCCTACTCGGTTCGCCGCTGGCGTCCGACGCGTTGAATTGAGCGTCCTTCGTACAGAGATCTACCACGGACCCATCTTGGCCGCATGTGCGCTGGCGCACAGACCAAAGACACGTCCGAGGCTACAAATGCCGGACACCCCATCCATCACCCACCCCCACCACTTACAGAGACACAACATGACGCAAAAACTTTCTCACCGCCCCAGCTGGGAAACGTCTTCTTTTGGCCACCCTGCCGAGGAGTCTTCCATTGAACGCGCCGCTCTGAGTGAGCACTTGAACATGTGCGCTGCATTGCGCGGTCCGTTGCAGGTCCTGCACGGCGCATTCGGCACGGTGCAAGGAATGTTGGCCGGTCGGGTGATCACGTCCGTTCTCTTGGTTTTCACGGCGACGGGCGGCGTGTGGCTGCTGCGCTAAATGGGATTCTTGGGTCTGGCTGATGCACGTTGGCTCGGGCGCGGGTCGTGGGTGCCCGAGCGTGTGCGGCGCATGCTGGACGCCTCGCGCGGGGCGGCGCTGGAGCCCATTCGGTCCGAGCTGTTTGGCCGGGCGCGCTTTGAGCAGCATGGCCGCAGCCTGGGCATCTCGCACCAAGCTGGCCCAGCCGGCTGGGGTCGTCCCACGTTCTACCCCCGCCTGCAGAGCAATGTGCGCATCCTGCGAGCGGCGTTTGATTTCATCGTGCTGGAAGCTCACCACGGCGGTGATGTCAGCCCCGCAGCCCGGTGGTTGCTCGATAACTTTCACCTGATCGAGGCGCAGCTGCAGGAAATCCACGAGGGGTTGCCGCCGCGCTACTACCGAACGCTGCCGGTGTTGCGGGACGCGCCGCTGGTCGGCCTGCCACGCATCTACGGTGTAGCGTGGGCCTTTGTGGCCCACACCGACAGCGCGTTTGACGAAACCCTGCTGGTGCATTTCCTCAATGCTTACCAGGAAGAACGCGAGCTCAGTCAAGGCGAGCTCTGGGCTTTGCCCACCACTTTGCGCGTGGTGTTGCTGGAGAACCTGCGCCGCTTGGCTGACCGCATTGCCACCCACAAGGCAGCACGCTCACTGGCCAGCCTGTGCGCCAGCCACATCAGCACGCTGAGCCTGGACGTAGTGATCGGCATGCGCGCGATGCTGGAGCACCGAGGGGTGGACCAGGTGTTTTTGTCGCACCTGGCTCAGAGCCTGACGGGCCATGCACCGGCGCAGGGAGACACGCCCCTGGCACAGGTACGCGAATGGTTGCATCAGGAGGTGCCCGATCTGGCTGTCTTGCAGACGCGTCAACACGCGGCCCAGGCGGCAGACCTCTTGAGCGTGGGCAACGCCATCACCGCGCTGCGCCGGATCGGCGCCTCAGACTGGACGGAGACCGTGGCACGCACCAGCCGGGTGATCCGCGTGATGCTGGACTCGCCGGTCTTCAAGGCCGAAGACGAAACCACACGCAACACCACGCTGTACGGCCTTGAGCGTTTGTCTGCACTGAGCGACCAAGGGGAAGCCGCCGTGGCGCGGGTGCTGCTGCGCCTGATGGGCGAGCACCACGGTCACACCGCGCTGGCCTCGCACTGGTTGGAGGGCGACGGGCGCGCTGCGCTGGAGCATGCGCTGGGCATCCAACAGCGGGCCGCTGGCCTGTGGCGCTCGGCGCGTCAAATCCCGCGCACGCCCGTTTACCTGGGTGCCATGCTGCTGGGCTCGCTGCTGCTCGTGGCGTGGCTGTTGTACCGGCCGGGCTGGCTGGCAGCCGGCTGGCCAACCCAGCTCGGCACGGTGTTGGTGGGCCTGTTGATGCTGCTGCCCGCGTCTGAGGCAGTGGTGGCTCTGGTCAACCGCCTGATCAGCGAATCGGTCAGGCCCTCACACCTGAACCGCCTGCTGCTGGCCGAGGGGATACCGCCGGGCGCCCGCGTGATGGTGGTGGTGCCAGCTATGCTGAGCCACCGGGAGTCGATCACGCAGGTGGTGCACCGCCTGCAGATGCACCACCTGGCCAACGAGGAGGCCTGCGCCCAGTTCGCCTTGCTGAGCGACTGGGCCGATGCCGATACCGAACACCGGCCCGAAGACGCCGCCCTGCTGGCCCATGTGCAAGCGCTGCTGGCCGCGCTCAACGCCCGCTATCCCGAGGCGCCAGGCCAGCCCCCGCGTTTCTTGCTGCTGCACCGCGCCCGTGTGCCCAGTGCCACACAGCAATGCTGGCTCGGCTGGGAGCGCAAGCGCGGCAAGCTGGAACAGCTGGTCGCCACACTCGCCACGGGTGTACTGGCCCCCTTCTATGACCTCGGCGAGCTCTCGCGCATCGCGCCGCACACGCGCTATCTCCTCACACTCGACAGCGACACCTTGCTGCCACCCGGGCGGCTGCGGGCGCTGGTCGGTGTGGCCGAGCACCCGCAGAACCATCCCAAGCTCGACCCCAGCGGGCGCCAAGTGGTGCGGGGCTACGGCATCTTGCAGCCGCGCGTGGTGCCGCCACTGGCGGGCGATGGTGCGTCCACCGCCTGGCAGTGGTTGTTTGATGGTCAGCGCGGTATTGACCCCTACAGCGCCATGAGCTCCGATGTGTACCAAGACCTATTCGGCGAAGGCAGCTTCACCGGCAAGGGCTTGCTGCACGTGGCCACGCTGCACGCGGTGCTGGGCCAGCGCCTGCCCACCGAGCAGGTGCTCAGCCACGACCTGATCGAAGGCGCCTTGGCGCGCTGCGCGGTGGTGAGCGACGTGACCCTGATCGAGCCCGACCCCCACCACGCCGACGCCGCCGCCTCACGCCTGCACCGCTGGGTCCGCGGCGACTGGCAGCTGCTCCCGTTTCTGCTGCACCCCAGCCAGTGGCCGCTGAACACCATCAACCGCTGGAAGATGCTGGACAACCTGCGCCGCTCGCTGGTGGCGCCAGCCTCACTGCTGCTGATCGGCCTGGCCATGCTCGGCCTGGGCCTGTCCTTGCCAGTGGCTTTGGTGCTCACCCTGGCCGCTTACAGCGCTGGCCCGCTCATGGGCGCGCTCGCCAGCTGGGTGCCCAGCCACTGGCACCTGGTGGGCGAGCGCTTCATCACGGCCGCAGCGTTCGATTTGCTGCGCGCTTTGGGTGGGGGCCTGTGGCACCTGGCCCTGCTGCAACAGCAAGCATTCCTCTCGCTGGATGCCGTGCTGCGCACGCTGCATCGGATGGGGTTCAGTCGGCTGCGCCTGCTCGAATGGACCACCGCCGAGGCCGCTCAGGCGGGCCTTGACACCCGGTTGCTCCCGACCTTGTGGCGCCACCGCGCCGAGCCGATTGGCGCGCTGTTGTGGCTGGGCGGCCTGTGGCTGGCTGCACATTGGCTGCTCACGCCCGCCCCCAGCGCACTGGCGCTGGGGGTGCTTGCGCTGTGGGCGCTGTCACCGCTGCTGATCTGGGCGGCCAACCGGCCATGGTCCAGTCGCCGCCCAGCCCTCAAGCCCACTGACCAGACCTTGCTCGAAGGCGTGGCGCGCGACACCTGGCGCTTGTTCGAGCGCTGCGTGAGTGAGCAGAACCACCACCTGCCGCCCGACAACCTGCAAATGTCGCCCTACGAGATGGAGGCGCACCGCACCTCACCCACCAACATCGGGCTCTACCTGCTCAGCACCGCCTGCGCGCGCCAGTTTGGCTGGATCGGCACGCAAGATCTGCTGGCGCGGCTGGAAGCCACTTGCGCCACCTTGCAGCAGATGGAACGCCACCGCGGCCATTTTCTGAACTGGTACGACACCCTGAGCCTGCAGCCCCTGCTGCCGCGTTATGTGTCCACGGTGGACAGCGGCAACTTGAGCGTGCACCTGCTCACCGTGGCCCAGGCCTGCACCGAGTTGGCGCTGAACCCCCACGACCCCAGCGCCAGCCAGCAGGCTGTTCGCTGCTCGCGCCAGCGCCTGCAGCCGCACCTGACGCTGTTGCAGAGCAGCTTGCACCAGCCGCTGCAGCAGACCGCCATCGGGCAGCTGCTGGAAACCAGCCTTCCCCAGCCCTGGGACGCCACCGCCTGGGCCGCCTTGCACACCCTGCAGCAGCAAGCACAGGCCGAGCTGCAAGACCTGCCCCCAGCGCGCAACTCGGCCATCGTCAACCACCCCATCACGGCGCAAGACGAGCTGCGCTGGCTGCTGGCCGATCACCTGGCCACCCTGCAGTCGGCGTGCCTGGACGCAGCAGCGCACGGCGCGGGCACCTGCGAACGCGCGCAGCAGCGTCTGCAGGCGCTGGCCACCACGCTGGAGGCCCTGGCCTGGGCGGCGGACTACCGCTTCCTCTATCACCCACAGCGCCGTCTGCTGCACATCGGCTACCGGCTCGAAGACCACCAGCTCGACACCAGCTATTACGACTTGCTCGCCTCCGAATCGCGCAGCGCCAGCATGCTGGCCATCGCCAAGGGCGATCTCCCGGTGCGGCATTGGGTGGCGCTGGGCCGGCCCTTCTTTGCCAGCGGGCAGCGCGCCGTGTTGCGCTCGTGGTCAGGCTCGATGTTTGAGTACCTGATGCCCACCCTGGTGATGGCGCAACCTCAGAGCAGCGCCCTGTTCGAGGCCAGCCGCTCGGCGCTGCACGAGCAGATCGCCTTCGTGCGCGGCACCGCCATGCCCTGGGGCATTTCAGAGTGCGCCTATGCCGGCCAAGACCACACGCTGGCCTACCAGTACGCGCCGCAAGGCGTGCCCCGGCTGGCGCTGCGCCTGACGCCAGAGGCTGAGCGGGTGATCGCGCCCTACGCCAGTGTGCTCGCCACCCAGGTGGACGCGGCGCTGGCCTGCACCAACCTGCGCGCGCTGAGCGCGCTCGCCGCTCGCGGGCGCTACGGCTTCATCGAGGCGCTGGATTACACGCCGGCGCGGCAGATCCATGGCGAAGCTTTCGCGCCGGTCAACACCTTCATGGCACACCACCAAGGCATGAGCATCGTGGCGCTGGCCAACGTGTTGCGCGCGGGCGTGGCGCAGCGCTGGGGCATGGCACACCCGCGCATGCAAGCGGTGGGCTCGCTGCTGCACGAGCGAGCGCCACGCGATCTGCCAGGGCTGCGCGGCGTGCAAGGCGAGCCCCCGCAGGCGCTGGCGCACAAGGTACCCGACCAAGTGCGCAACCTCACGCCGGGCGCGCAGGCGCTGGAGCCCACGCACCTGCTGTCCAACGGGCGTTACACCGTCACGCTGCGCGCCAACGGCGCCGGCTGGAGCCGCTGGGGCCAGACGGGGATCACCCGCTGGCGCGACGATGCGCTGCGCGATGCCAGCGGTGCATTCATGTACCTGCGCCTGCGCAGCGCCGACGCACCGGTCTCGCTCACGCGCCACCCGGCACCCGATCCCAACGCCCGCTACCAATGCCGCTTCCACACCGACCGCGTGTGCTTTGACACCAGCTGGGAAGCGCTGCGCGTGAGCACCACCGTTT
>JBLIJY010000053.1:0-10169 GCA_047636095.1 Hydrogenophaga sp.
GGGAAGTTGAAGTTGCCCAGGCGGTCGTGCGGCGGCCCGTCCAAGCGCCGATACAGGCGCTCCTTGCCATGCCACGGCGCAAACAGTTCGACCGCTGGGCCCACCGTCTCGGCGCTGCCCAGCAGCAGCACGCCGCCGGGGTTGAGGCTGTAGTGGAACAGCGCGATGAGTTTCTGCTGCAGTTCGGGTTCGAGGTAGATCAACAGGTTGCGGCAGCTCAGCAGGTCCAGCCGGGTGAAAGGCGGGTCCATCGCCACGTTTTGCGGCGCGAACACGACCATTTCTCGGATCTCGGTGCTGACGCGGTAGCCGCGGCCGTGCCCTTCTTCAATGAAAAAACGCCCCAGCCGCTGCGCAGACACATCCGCTGCAATGCCCGGCGGGTAAACGCCGCTGCGCGCCTTGTCGATCGCCGTCTTGTCCAGGTCGGTGGCAAAGATCTGGAGCTTCAGACTGGCGCGCGGCGACGCTGCCTCAAGCACTTCCTTGAACACCATGGCCAGGCCGTAGGCCTCCTCACCCGTCGAACAACCCGGCACCCAGGCACGCAACACACCGCCTTCAGGCCGCATGGCCAGCAGCGCTGGCATGACCTCGCTTTTGATCTGGTCCCACACCGCCGGGTCGCGAAAAAAATGGGTCACGCCAATCAACAGCTCCTGGAACAACAGTTCGGCCTCTGCCTTGCTCTCGCGCAGCAGGCGCACATAGTCGGCGATGCGTAGCACCTGGTGCAGGCCCATGCGCCGCTCGATGCGGCGAACCAGGGTGCTTTTTCGGTAGAGCGAAAAATCGTGACCGGTGCGCTCGCGCAGCAGCAGCACCACTTTGGAAACGCCACTGGTGTCGCCGGTGGCGCCGTGCAGTCCCTGCGCAGGCGCGGCAAGCACCAGTGCTGGCGTGTGGTGCAAGAAGGCCAGAATGCGCGAGACCAACTCTTGGGCGGGTGCCACCACATCGGCCAGGCCGGCGACGATGGCGCTGCGCGGCATGGCGTCGAACTTGGCGGAGTCTGGCGCCTGCACAAAGGCGGCGCCGGCGTTTTCTTTGATGGCGCGCAAACCCAGTGTGCCGTCCGAGCCCATGCCCGAGAGGATCACACCAATCGCATTGCCCCGCAGATCGGCCGCCAGCGAACGCAGAAAATGGTCAATCGGCAGACGAAGCCAACGCTGTTCGGCCGGCTCCATCAGATGCAGCACGCCGTGCAGCAGCGCCATGTCGCGCCCCGGCGGGATGACGTAGATGTGGTTGGGCAACACGGTTTGCGCGTCGACCACCTGCGCCACCGGCATCGAGCTGATGCGCTGCAGCAGTTGCACCAACCGGCTCTCCTGGGTCGGGTCGAGGTGCTGCACCACCACGAACGCGAGGCCCGAATCGGCTGGCGCCTGGTGAAAGAACTGCTCCAGGGCTTCGAGCCCACCCGCAGACGCACCGATTCCGACCACTGGGAAGGCAGCGTCGGTACTGGGCAGCTTGGCGGCATCTTTGGCGCCAGCGGTCAGCGAATGGGCGGGGGCTGACTGGCCAGAGCGGCGCGGGGGTTTGGGGGTGCTGGCGTTTTTCACATCACGTCATCCGCTGATAAATATGAAAAAGGGTAGGCCACATGGCCGTTATTTTGTAGGAGAACAAGCCTCGGGCGTTCGCTGGCGCACAGACAGGCAGCGCTGTCTGGCCCACATTTGTCACCGGAACGAACATACAGTCCCCCACGAGCCCATTCGCCATGCACACGCCACACCCGAGCCCAAACCCCATTCCGGCGACGGCGCATCGCGGGCCCATGACGTTGCTGAGTCAAGCGAGATGGCGTCTCGGCGTTCTCACGGAATTGGCCCAGCCAGGCCACATGGCGCTCGCTCCCGTGCTGGACGACGGGGGTGAGGTGATCGACTTCACCTGGAGGCAAGCTTCGCCCACTTCCACGCTGGCCTTGGGGTGTGCTGGCGAAGATCTGGTGGGCTGCAAGCTCACGCAGGTCTTGGGCAAGTGCGCCATCGACGCCTCGGTGTTTGACAGCTACCGGGCGGTCTTCCTTCAGCAGCAAGCCCAGACTCTTCGTGTCGAGGGCAAAGACGGCGTCACCGTGCATTGCATCTCACCGCTGCCTGCCGGTTTGAACGTCGAGGTGTCGAGCGTTGCGGCCATGGACCGGATGTTGGCCGCGCAACAGGCGATGCGAGAGCGCGAATAAAGCCGTCAGCACAGGTCTTGTGCGGCGCGCTTGCCAGCGGCGATCGCAGCCTCTTCGTGTGCGATTCGCATGATCTCTTTTGCGATGTCTTCCGGCGATAGGATGAAGTCGATCCAACCGCTCGCAATGGCACTCTCCGGCATGTCGGGCTGGCTGGCGGTGTCCAGTTTCTGGGCCATCGTGATGCCGCCCACCGCCTTGATGCCGCGCAGGGCTTCGGCGCCATCGCCGTCGAAGCCAGACACGATCACCGCGATCAGCTTGCCGTCCCAGAACTGGGTGAGCGACTTCAGGAAGACCGTGATCACATCGGGCCAGCCGCGCGGCTTGGAAATCGGTTTTAGGTGGAAGACTTCCCCATCGACGTGCAGGTCGCGGTTGGTGGGGATGATGTAGACATGGTTGGGCTCGATGAGCAGGTCTTCTTTGATGAGCTCGACCGGCATTCGAGAAAACCGCGGCAGCACCTCATGCAGTTGCGTCGGCATCGTGGTGATGTGATTCACGATCACGATCGCCACGCCCATGTCGGCCGGCAGGCTCGTCAGCAGGCGGATGTAGGCGTCCAGGCCACCGGCGGAACCACCGACACAAACCACAGGGAAATTGTTCATTGAGGCCTCTGCTTCCCAAGGAGGTTTTTGCCAGGCGTGCGCTCCGTCTTCGCGCGCTTCGAACACGTGCCTGCGTAAGCGAGCTACGCTTTAACCGCCCAATGGTACGCTTGCTCAATGGCCCTGTCTGTTCGTTGACGAACAGACATCTCGCCAGGAATCACAGGCCCTCTTTGTATCTGTATCTCTGTGACGTGGCTCTAGAAAACACCTACCTCAGGCAGAATCCGATCCACTTTGAATGACCGACCAAAAGGTTGCCATGGACATGAAACTGCGCCAAAGCGCTGAAGAGCGGCTGGCCAAAGGCACCGCGCCTCCCACACGAGGTGCGCCCGCCGGCACGAATGCGCTCACCCTGCTGCATGGCTTGGCCAGCCACCCTGAGACCGCAGGCGACGCACTCAAACTCCTGCATGAGCTGCAGATGTATCAGGTGGAATTGGACCTGCAGCACGAGCAAGTCGAGCAGGAATGCCGTCAGCTCGCTGAAGACCTCACGTCTTGCACCGCCCTGTTTGACCTGGCACCCTTCGCCTACCTGTCGCTGGATGCCGAAGGTCTGGTGATCGCCGCCAACCGCATCGCCGCAGACTGGCTCGGGCCAAGGGCAATCGTGGGCAGGACGCCGCGTCGAAGACCTGCTGGCGCCCGAATGCCGCGCGGCGGTTCGAGGCATGCTCGCCGCGCTGCGCAAGGGCGAGGGCCAGCAAGCCTTCGCGGTGCAATCCAAGGCCGACGGTGCCCGCGCGCACGCCGTGGCCACAGCAACGCCAGGTTGCGCGCAGGTGTTGATGGCCTTTGTGCCCGCAGGGCCTGGCCTGTAGCGGCCCAACATGGCAGCTCGGGCAGCGCTGGCCGCTGATCGGCCCCGCGCCGCAGGCTGACAGGATGCACACTCAGGCATGAGCTTTTCGCCGACCTCTCTCGCAAAACGCCAGCCGGTGGCGGCGGTGGGTGGCTTGGGCAACCCAGACGCCCTGAGCATCGTCGGCATTGGCACTTCTGCGGGCGGCCTGGAGGCGCTCGAGGTGTTTTTCGCGCGGGTGCCGGTGAAGTCCGGCCTGGCTTACATCGTGGTTCAGCACCTCAACCCATCGCAAAATTCCATGCTGGCCGAATTGCTGCAGCAGGTGACGGCGCTGAGCGTGCGCGAAGCGAGCGAACAGATGCTCGTCGAGGCGAACCATGTGTATGTGATTCCACCCAACACCGAAATGAGCCTGTCGCACGGCAGGCTGCACCTGGTGCCGCCCGCCGAGCCGCGTGGCATGCGGCTGCCCATCAATGTGCTGTTTTCTTCTCTGGCGCGCGAGCAGGGGACTTTGGCCGTGGGTGTGGTGCTCTCAGGCATGGGGTCTGACGGCACGCTGGGGCTGCTGGCGCTGAAGGCGGTGGGCGGCCTGACCGTGGTGCAAGAGCCCTCGTCTGCGCAGTTCGACTCGATGCCGCGCAGCGCCCTGGCCGCAGGCTGTGTCGACATCGTTGCGCTGCCTGAAGACCTGCCTGGGCACATTCTTGCCTGCGTCGGCTGGCCGCCCATCGCAGGTTCGGGGCCCGAAGCCAAGCTGGCCGACGAACCCGCCGATCCGCCAGCGGACACCATCGACAGCATCTTCAGTCTGCTGCGGCGCAGAACGCGGCACGACTTCTCGCTCTACAAACCCAGCACGCTGCACCGCCGCATCGCGCGCCGCATGGCCATTCACGGGCTGCCCACGTTGGCCGACTACGTGCGCTTTCTGCGGCAGAACCCGCAAGAGATCGACCTGCTGTTCAAGGAACTGCTGATTGGCGTCACCAGCTTCTTCCGAGATGCCGCTGTGTGGCAGCACCTGCTTGATGTCGCCCTGCCCGCACTGTTGGCGCGCCGAGGCAGCGAAACGAAGTTCCGGGCCTGGGTCGCAGGGTGCTCCACCGGCGAAGAGGCCTACACCTTGGCGATCGCGTTCGCCGAGGCGCTGCAACGCCAGCCCGAGCACCATGGCTGTACCCTGCAGATTTTTGCTTCCGATCTGAGCCCCGACGCCATCGCCACCGCCCGCGCCGGTCTTTTCCCGGCCACGATCAGCGCCAGCATGCCCGCCGAGTTCGCAGCGCGCCACTTCACCGCGCAAGGGAACGCGCTAGCGGTCACCAAACCGATCCGCGACATGGTGATGTTTGCCCAGCACGATGTGGTGCTCGATCCGCCTTTCACCCGGCTTGACATCCTGAGTTGCCGCAACCTGCTGATCTACTTCGACGCCACGTTGCAGCGCCGGCTGCTGCCGCTGTTTCACTACAGCCTGCGCCCAGGCGGTCTGCTGCTGCTGGGCAGCGCGGAGACGGTTGGCTCATTTGGTCAGTTGTTCGAACCGGTAGAGGCCAAGCTGCGCCTGTACCTGCGCCGGCAAGCCACTTCTGCGGCGGGCCCCGAGTTGCTTCTGAGATCGTTTCCGCCCCTATCAAAAATCACCAAGGAACCGCCCGTGGCCCCTTCACCCAACGCAGCGCAATATGGCGATTCGCTGCAAGCCGCCGCCGACCACGTGCTGCTGCAGTTGCATGCGCCGCCGGCTGTGGTGGTCAACGCCGAGGGCGACATCGTCTACATCAGCGGGCGCACCGGCAAGTACCTGGAGCCCGCGGCCGGCAAGGCCAACTGGAACTTCCACGCCATGGTGCGCGACAAGCTGCGCGAGCCCGTGGCCCATGCCCTGCGGCAAGCCGTGACGACCGACGCGATGGTGCAGGTGCGGGGTCTTGAGCTGGTGACGGCTGGCGATGTGCAGCGCGTGGATGTCACCGTGCAGCCGCTGCACGAGCCCGTGGCCTTGCAGGGCACGGTGATGATCGTCTTCCGTGATGTGGCGGCACCGCCGCGCGGCGGTCGGCGCAAGGCCGCCGACGCCGGCGAAGTGGCCTATGCCGCTGAATTGCAGCTGTGCCGCGACGAGATTCAGGGGCTGCTTGAGGAAAACCGCGCCTCCCGGGAAAAACTGCAGTCGGCCAACGAAGAGCTGCAGAGCGCCAACGAAGAGCTGCAGTCGGCCAACGAGGAGCTGACCACGTCCAAGGAAGAGATGCAGTCGATGAACGAGGAGCTGCAAACGGTGAACACCGAGATGCAGTCCAAGCTCGACGACCTGGCGCTGGCCCAGAGCGACATGAAGAGTTTGCTCAACAGCACCGAGATCGCGATGCTCTTCCTGGACCAGGACCTCAACGTGCGCCGCTTCACCGACCGCGCCGCCAAGATCATCAACCTGCGCGACAGCGACATTGGCCGCCCGCTGAGCGACCTGACCACCAGCCTGCAGTACCCGACGCTGCCCGACGACGCACATGAGACGCTGCGCACGCTGGTGTTCTCGGAAAAGCAGATTCAAACCCGCGACCAGCGGTGGTTTTCGGTGCGCATCATGCCGTACCGCCGGCTCGATAACGTGATCGATGGCGCCGTGATCACCTTTGTCGACATCACCGCCACCAAGCAAGTGGAAGCCACGCTGCGCAAGGACGCCGGCGCCTGAGTGGGGCCGCTGGTCTCACCCACGCCGCACGCCGCGTATTGCCTGGCGCTGCCTACCCCGCCTGGCGACGCGGCAGCAGGCGGTCGTACTCCCGCTTGACAACGCCGTAGCACTCGCAGCTGCGGGCCTCCAATGCCGGTCGATCCAGCACGGTGATGCGGCCCCGCGCGTAACGGATCACGCCCGCTTCTTGCAGGCGGCGCGCGGCCTCGGTCACGCCTTCTCGACGCACGCCCAGATTGGCGGAAATCAGGGCGTGCGTCATGACAAGTTCGGAGCCTGTCACCCGGTCCAGGCTCAGCAGCAGCCAGCGGCACAGTTGCTGGTCCAGGGAGTGATGCCGGTTGCACACAGCGGTCTGCGCCACCTGGGCGATGAGGGCCTGCGTGTACCGGAGCATGAGGTGCATGGCCGGGCCACCGAGGTTGAACTCGTCGCGCAGCAGCCCAATACCCAGCCGAATGCCCTGGCCGGCGCACTGCACCTCGGCGCGGCTGGGCGTAGAACCCCCGCCCATGAAAGCCGAGATGCCGACCAGGCCCTCCCTGCCCACAACCGCGATCTCACTGGTCGAGCCGTTTTCCGCGACGTACAGCAGCGACACGACGGCAGTGGTCGGAAAAAACACATGTTGAGGTGTTTCGCCAGACAGGTACAGCACCTGGCCCAGCGGCATGTTCACCCATTCAAATTGCGGCGCCAGACGCCGCAGCACATCAGAAGGAAGTGCGGCGAGCAGCTCGTTCCCTCTCAAATCCCGTGGGGTATTCATGGCTCACCTTTGTGATTTGATCGACCAGTGACGCTTCGATGCCGATCGACTGTAGGCCCAATTTTTTACAAGACCTGCCAGCTGTGGACAGTCTGTACGACCGTTGTAACGCAGCACGCGTGCGGGCGCCAACCAGCGAGCGTCTGCCCACAGGGTGCGCTGTCGTACAGACGAAAGGTACGCAGCCGCGCAGCATGGGTGTTGACGTTGGAGGTCGGTGGTGCGGACACCTCTTGCTCAAGAGCGACCACCGAGCCCTGGCCGTTCGTTCTGCAGGCGCTCGCCAGCCCAGCTGCCGGGTATTGCCTGTTTTGGATCGTTCCATGCAACACAAAGAGTTAAAGATGGAATTCAAGAAAGCACTGACTGTTGCCGCCGCAGGCGTCATGCTGGCTGGCTCGGCACTGGCCCAGCAATACAACATGGGCCACGACATGATGGGTGGCCATGGCAGCGGGTACGGGAGCGGCTATGGCATGGGCCCCGGGATGATGGGCAGCACGGGCGTGGGGACGGGTGGAATGCGGGGCAACGCCGACGGCGCGATGGCCAGCCTGAAGCCCAGCGCCGAGCAGCGCAAAAAAATTGCCGACATCCGGGCCACCAGCTCCAAGGCGATGTGGCAGCTCATGGGCACCATGCACGAGCAAGACGACCACATGCAGGGCATGTACGGCCTGGGCGCTGTGGACGAAGCGGCGGCGCGCAAGTCGTTCCAGGCCATGACGGAGTCGCGCCAGGCGATGTTCGACTTGCAGCTCGACCCGCGCAAGAAAATCGTCGGCGTGCTGACCAAGGAACAGCGCGAGCAGCTGGCCCAGTAAGGGCACCGCGCTGACGGTCGAGGCGATCGACCGACCTGAGAGGCGATGCAAATGGGTGAGGCGGTGGCGGGGCTTCGTCCGCTTCGCGCCACATCTTTTGCTGGGGCGGCTGATCGTGCCCGTCGTCGCGCTGAAGCGTCCGCTTCTTTGCAGCAGTCGCCTGCACTGAGCTTCGTGCGAGACCTGGGCAAAGCTTTTGCCCATTGCAGGATGAACCGCGCAGCGCGACCAGTCCAAGTTTTGATCCGGTTCAGCGTGGTGTGGCAAACACCTGCGTCCAGTAAATGGTGCTGTTGCTGTTTGCGTTCACCGCGTAAGCCGCGCCCATCTCTCTGTGGTTCGGGTTCATGAGATTGGCGCAGTGGGGTGGGCTGGAGAGCCAGGCGGACACCGCTTGTTGCGCGGAGCCCTGCCCCGCCGCGATGTTCTCGCCCACCTGACGCCAGGCATAGCCCTTGCGATCCACCCGCTCCGATACACGGCTCCCGTCTGCTGCGCGATGACGGAAGTAGTTTTGCTGAGCCATGTCGCGGCTGTGCACCAAGGCGGCACCTGCCAGCTCAGGCGCCCATGCCAGCGGAGCCGCAGCGGCAAAAGACTTTTCGCCACAGATTCGGGGCTCAGTTCGCGCCTGGTTGGTCAGCTTCAGAATTTCCCTGCCTGCTTTTTGCCAGCCGGGCAGATTGGGCGACAGCACCGGCCGCGCCAGCACGATTCGCCAGGTGTTACCGTCGTGCGAGACGCCGATGTCGGCAAAGGCGGGATCCAGCAGCGGGCGGCAGTAACGCTGCTCGATCAGCCGCATGGCGGCGCCTGCGTTAGCGGGTCCGGCGAGGTTGATGGTGAGGACGCGGGCTGGCTGGTAACCCTGCTGTTTCAGCGCGGCCTGCATGTCTGTGTCGGCGCTGGTGTTTGCGTCTGATAGGGCGGCGTTTTCGGCCAGCGGCCCGACTGTACGACTGCGGGTTCCCTCACATGCGCGTTCCTCACTTCGGTAAACGTTGATCAGTTTCACCAGCGCCTGGCTTGGCTGTGCAACCGCAGAACCCACCGCGAGCGCCATTGCAACGCCCGCGAGGCCCGCAAGGCGGCTCAGCCGGATGCGGCCAGAAGCAAACATGCTGGCATGTCCAAGGGACTTGCAAAGATTCAGTGACATAACGGGTACTGGCGAACAACAACGGTCATGGGATGCAACCGCACAAGCTCACTGTCTCACCAAACGCCACAAACGCCATCGGCCTGGAGCCCGAGGCCATGTCAGACACGTCGCACGCGGCGGGCGTTACTACCTGCAAGTTCGAAAGCGCTGTTGCCATCGCCTGCGCCACGCCGCCGAGACGGCACATGAGGGCATTTCCTACGGCATTGAAGGACGACGCCTACGCGAGGGCTGTCTCAATACGGTGCAGGATGTGTGTTGACAAGGCGCGCAAACCGGTGGCTTAGCCCGTTGTGACACACGACGGCAACTGCCCAGACGCCCAATCGCCCTTCCCATCCCTCAATCGTTTCCAAAGGAAGGAAAAGCACCATGCCGTTCACATCCGTTTTGACCACCCTCACGGCGAGCTCCTCGGCTCGCAGTACAGCAGCACTCAGCGACGATGGCCAGACCCAGGCAAAAACCCGGTCTTGCTCCCGTCAGCTGGTCGCAGGGCTCTTGCTGTCGGCCTTGGCGGCAAGCGCTTGGGCGCAAAGCCACGAGGTGGAACGCGGGGGTGTGGTGCTGCGCAGCTCCAGCGTCGCCAGCGACCGCATCAGCCCAGAGAGCGCGAGGTTGTACGGGATCAACCAATCGCCCGATCGGGCCGTCATCAACGTTGTGCTGCTGACCGACCAACCCGGTATGCAGAAGACCTTGCCGGCGCTGGTATCGGTGTCAACGCGCAGCCTGTCGGGCGACAACACGGCCATCGAGATGCGGGAAGTGCGCGCGAACGACCAGGTCTCTTACATGGGCTCTTATGTTTTTTCCCCCCGCGAAGTGCTTGATTTCAAAGTGACGGCGCAGCCCACGGGGATCCCGTCGCGGGAGCCGCTGACACTGAGGTACCGGGAGCGTATGTGGGCTCGATGAGCATGGGCCGACCCTCCATCCACAAACAGAGCCTGTGACATCGATTTTCAGCGATGTCAATCAACGGGGTGCGGGTGAGGCAAGTGCAGGTGCAGATGGCGCAATGGCCAACGATGCCAACGGGATCCTGCCGGTGGCCGCGAGCGCGCTCGCACCCTGCACCC
>JBLIJY010000054.1:0-10092 GCA_047636095.1 Hydrogenophaga sp.
AAGCAGAGCGGTCTGTCGCTCTCCGGCGGTCAGCAGCAACGGCTGTGCATTGCACGCAGCGTGGCGGTCAAGCCCCTGGTGCTGCTGCTCGATGAACCCACCTCGGCGCTGGATCCGATCTCCACCGGCAAGGTCGAAGAGTTGGTGCACGAGCTCAAGCAGGATTACACGATTGCCATCGTCACCCACAACATGCAACAGGCAGCGCGTTGCAGCGACTACACCGCTTACATGTACCTGGGGGAAATGATCGAGTTTGGTGCGACCGAACAGATATTCTTCAAGCCCAGCAAGACCGCCACAGAAGACTACATCACAGGAAGGTTTGGTTGACATGCCCGACAAACACATCTCAAGCCAGTTCGACGCCGAGCTCAACACCATCTCCACCCTCGTGCTGGAGATGGGCGGGCTGGTGGAATCGCAGCTGCACCAGGCGGTCTATGCCTTGATGCACATGAGCCGAGAGTCGGCCGATCAGGTGATGGAGAACGAGGTCCGTATCAACCAGTTCGAGATCCAGATCGACCAGGCCATCATCTCCATCATCGGTCGGCGCCAGCCCACCGCACGCGACTTGCGCTTTTTGATGGCAATTTCACGCGCCACGCAGAACCTCGAGCGTGCTGGCGACGAGGTAGCCCGTATTGCCCGCATGGTGAAGTCCATCGTTGACAGTGGTTCGCCGCGCAACCTGCCGAGTTCCGATCTGCGTGTGGCCGCCGATCTGGCTGCTGGCATGCTGCGCAAGACGCTGGACGCGTTCGCCCGTCTGGACACCGCGATGGCGGTTGCGATCATCAAGTCGGACGACCAGATCGATGACGAGTACAACGGCTTCATGCGAAAACTCATCACCTACATGATGGAAGACCCACGCACCATCTCCGCCAGCCTGGACCTGATCTTCCTCGCCAGATCGATCGAGCGCGTGGGTGATCATGCCAAGAACATCGCTGAGCAAATCATCTTCATCGTCAAGGGCGAGGACGTGCGTCACAGCCCGATGGCGAAAATCGAGTCGGCTGCTGGATGAGAAAACTGCCTCGCATTCTGGTGGTGGAGGATGAGCCCGATATCGCCGAGTTGATCGCGGTCAACCTGCGCCACAACGGCTTTGCGCCCACCATTGTGTTTGACGGTGCTGCCGCGCAGCGCGAGGTGGACGCGGTACTGCCCGATGCGATCTTGCTTGACTGGATGCTGCCCGGCGAGAGCGGCGCCTCACTGGCGCGCAAATGGCGCAAGCATGATCGAACCAAGGCGGTGCCCATTTTGATGCTGACCGCGCGCAGTGACGAGACCGATAAGGTGCAGGGCCTGGACGCCGGTGCCGACGACTACATCACCAAGCCCTTCTCCACCCAGGAACTGCTGGCGCGCATCCGCGCGGTGCTGCGTCGGCGTGCGCCGGAGATCGGTGCTGAGTCGGTGCAGGTGGGTGAGCTCACGCTGGATGCGGGCACCTACCGGGTGGGTTTTCGAGGCAGCGAGCTGAAGGTCGGACCGACCGAATTCAAGCTCCTTCACTACCTGATGAAGCACGCTGAGCGCGTGCACACGCGTGGTACGCTGCTTGACAAGATATGGGGTGACCATGTCTTTATCGAGGAGCGGACTGTGGATGTGCATGTGAAGCGTTTGAGGGAGTCGTTGGGCGAAGCGTCCAGCATGGTGGAGACGGTGCGCGGTGCCGGCTACCGCCTCACCGCCATCAACCACACAGGTCGCCCTGCACAGGACACCAGCCCAAGCGCAACATGACGCGTCGCGCGATCGAGTTGCTGTGCCTGGTGGCACTGGGCGCTGTCTGGGGTTGGACCATCGACTCACCACCGTGGACCTTCGCTGGCGCCTTGCTTGGCGCGATGGTTTGGACGGTGCTCGATGGCTTGCGCGCGCATCGGGTCATGGCTTGGATCGCCCGGGGTGAGGCTTCCAACGCGCCAGTGCTTTCTGGCACCTGGGGTGAGCTGGTCGAGCGTTGCCGCAAACTGATCAAGAAGCTGGACAAGAAAGTACAAAACAGCGATGCGCGTCTGGAAGACTTTCTCGCTGCCATTCAAGCTTCGCCCAACGGCGTGGTGCTGCTTGATGCGCAGACGCGCATTGAATGGTGCAACCTCACCGCAGCGGGCCACCTCGGGATTGACCCACAACGCGACCTGGGCCAATACGTGCGCAACATGGTGCGCACCCCAGCCTTCACCGCCTACCTGGCTGCAGGCGATTTCGGCCATGAAATCCAGATCGACGGGCCGGGTCTGCGCCCGTCCCAGCCCACCAAAATTTCGCTGCAAGTTCACCCGTACGGGAAAAAGCGCAAGCTCATGATCTCGCGTGATGTGACCGCTGTGCAATTGGCTGAGACCATGCGGCGCGATTTTGTGGCCAATGTGTCGCACGAGATCCGCACCCCGCTCACGGTGTTGAGCGGTTTTGTGGAGACCATGCAGAGCATCCCCCTGGATGAGACCGAGCGCGAGCGCTACCTGGGCATGATGAGCCAGCAGGCCCGGCGCATGCAGACGCTGGTGAGCGATCTGCTCACGCTGTCGCGGCTGGAGGGCAGTCCAGCACCCGGACCAGGCGAGTGGATGGATGGCGACGAGTTGCTCGGCCACGCGCTGCAAGAGGCGAACGGACTCAGTCAAACCATTGGCCGCCCGCCGCACGACATCGAGGCCGCCACCGGCCCTGCGCTGCTGATCTCGGGCGCCAAGACCGAGTTGCTCAGCGCCATGTCCAACCTGCTGAGCAACGCGGTGCGCTACACGCCTGGCGGTGGCGTTATTCGCGCTGGCTGGATCCGCACCGCCGACGGTGGCGCCCAGTTTTTCGTCAGCGACACCGGGCCCGGCATTGAACCCGAACACCTGCCGCGCCTGACCGAGCGTTTTTACCGCGTCGATCGCAGCCGCTCGCGCGAGAGTGGCGGCACTGGGCTGGGGCTGGCGATCGTCAAGCACGTGGCTCAGCGCCATTGCGGACAGGTGGATGTGAAAAGCGTGCCGGGGCAGGGTTCGAGTTTCATGATCACGCTGCCGGCCTCACGCATCCGCCAGCGCTCGCCAGCCTGAGAGTCCCACCAAATACTTGGGATCAGCCACCTACGCGCTGGTAGATCAGCAGGCGTTCCTTGTTGTCGGTCAGGCGGAACACCGTGGCCTTGAACGCCCAGTGGGTCAGCTCCACCCGCTGGTCCAGCGAGGGCTGGGTGGCGGGCGAGACCACCAGGGTCTGGCAGGCTGGCGCTGCGTTGGCCCCTGTGCGCTGCAGATCGAGTTGACCGTGGTACTGAAGGGCCGCGATCTGGGCCTGTGAAAGGCCATCTACCAGCACACACGTGCGCGCCGGTACCAGTGCGGCGATGCTGCGCGAGAGCGGCCCGTAGCTGCGGGCAAAGTCCAGCAGGGGCAGCCACAGCGTCATCAGCAGCAGCCAGCACAGCGTGGTGCCGGCCGCGGGCAACACCAGGCTCTTCCAGATCGCTTCGCGGTGCCGGCCGACCCGCCACGACACCAGCCAGACCCAGCACAACGTGGCCAAAGCCGCCACCAAAAACAGGCCAACCGAAAACGAAGGCTGGAAACCTGGCGCCAGTTTGGCCACGTTGGCTGCCGGCTGCGCAGGCACACCGGTTTGCATCGCCACCCAGATCACCCAGATCACCACCGCACAACCGGTGAAAAACAGCAGGGTGAACCAGTCGATCAGGGCCGCCACACTGCGCCGCAGCGTGGGCAGGGCAAAGGCTGCCAAGGCAGCGAATGCCGGCAGGGCCAGCAGCAGCGCGCGGTCGCGATCGGCAGACAGGGCGCTGTCAGCGACACCCACTAGCACCGACCAAAGCGGCAGCGCCACATGCGCGCTGAGCAGCTGGCGCCGCCAGCGCCACAGCGTCCACAGTACCAACGGCCATGCAGGCCAGCTGAACCACACCAGCAACTGTCCCCAGCTGCCCCATTCCATGGCCCCGCGTTGTATCCACGGTTGGGGTGGTGGCACTTGGCCGAGCCAGGCCGCCAAGGCCATCACCAGCGCCAGCAGGCCCCACGCCAACAGGATGGGTGACACGCGACGGACGCGCTCCACAGGCTCCACTTGCCAGTCGCTGTCTGGCGGGGCGCTGCGCTGGCTGGACAGCTGGGCCAACAGCAACCAGCCGGTGCCCAGCAAAACGGTGATCCAGGGTGCGCCACTGAGCACCAGCGCAGCGCAGGCACCACCCCACAGCGCGAGGGTCCGGCCCGATGCCCGAGCGCCTGGGCGGGCGAGTTGGGTCGCCGCGTACAACAGGGTGGCGACCATCGCCAGCCGTGCGAGATCGGGTGTGGTTTCGTGTGACAGTTGCGCCAGGCCCAGGCAGGCCAGCAGGGCGAGCAAGCCGGCGTCGGCCACAGCGCGCGCGTAATCTTTGGGGCTGGCTTCGCCGCCAAAGGCAAAGCTCACCGGCTGCGCCGCTGGCTGGCGGGCCAAGTGGTAAACGGTGTACCAGGTGCTCACCAGCGTGAGCGCAAGCAGCAGGCCAAACGGCACGCGAGCGGCCAACTCAGGTGACGCAAATGGCATCAGTTTGATGAACACCGCCCCCAGCCAGTAGGGCAGAGGCCCCGCTTCTTCCACCGCGATGCCCAGCACCTGCGGCGCCCACCAGCCGCTGTGACCGGCCGCCATTTCCAGCATCACGCCAAAGGCGGTGACGTCGGCCACTTTCCAGGGCTCGCGGCCCAGGAAGCCGGGCAACACATACACCACACAAAACAGAATCAGCGCCAAGCGCGGCAAGCGGCGCACTGCGGTCTGGCTCACAAGGGCAGGGGTGACGACGTTCACGACGGGACTATACAAGGCACCCGTGGGCTCCCGGGTGCAACAGAGCTTGACCGCTCAAGGCAAGCAGTACCAGGCAAAAAAAAGCAGCCGGCAAACCGGCTGCTGATACATGCGACCGGACCATACAGCCCGGCCAGCGCCACTTACTTGGCGACAGTCGTCTTGCCGTAGCGGTTGCGAAAGCGCTCGACGCGACCGCCCATGTTGTCCACACTTTTCTGGGTACCGGTGTAGAACGGGTGTGATTCGCTGGACGTGTCCAGCTTGAATAGAGGCAGCTCGCGGCCGTCTTCCAGCGTGATCTTCTCCTTCGTGTTGGCACAAGAGCGTGTCACGAACTGGAAGTTGTTTGACAGGTCCACGAAGCAGACGTCGCGGTAGTTGGGGTGAATGCCGTCTTTCATGACGAATCTCTCAGGTCAGGTGCGACAGCCGCAGCGAAACCATTTCGCTGTACTTGCCGCTGTTGGAATAACTCAGCATTGTAACTGGAGCAACAGGCTTGAGATTCACTTTAGGCCAGAACATCGCGCAACTGGCTTTGCCGCAGCGCAGATGTTGCTCTCTGGTGGGTGACGCCGCAGGTGGCGCGGGAGGTTAGCCTCCGCGGCGCATCATGTCGAAGAATTCCGAGTTGTTCTTCGTTGCCTTCATGCTCTTGAGCACCATCTCCATCGCCTCAATCTCATCCATGTTGTACATGAACTGGCGCAGGATGCGGGTCTTTTGCAGGATCTCGGGCTGCAACAACAGTTCTTCGCGGCGGGTGCCGCTGCGGTTGAGCTGAATCGAGGGGAACACACGCTTTTCGTACAGGCGCCGGTCGAGGTGAATTTCGCAGTTGCCGGTACCTTTGAATTCCTCGAAGATCACCTCGTCCATGCGGCTGCCGGTGTCGACCAGCGCAGTGGCGATGATGGTCAACGAGCCGCCTTCTTCAATTTTGCGGGCTGCACCGAAAAAGCGTTTGGGGCGTTGCAGCGCGTTGGCGTCGACACCGCCTGAGAGCACCTTGCCGCTGGATGGCAGCACGTTGTTGTAGGCGCGGGCCAGGCGAGTGATCGAGTCGAGCATGATCACCACGTCTTTTTTGAGCTCGACCAGGCGTTTGGCGCGCTCGATCACCATTTCTGCCACGTGTACATGGCGCGCGGCCGGCTCATCAAAGGTCGACGCAATGACCTCGCCGCGCACCGTGCGCTGCATCTCGGTCACTTCTTCTGGGCGCTCGTCGACCAGCAGCACCATCAGTTCCACCTCGGGGTGGTTGGCGGCGATCGCGTGGCAGATGTGCTGCATCATCACCGTCTTGCCGCTCTTGGGTGGCGCCACGATCAGCGCGCGCTGGCCGCGGCCGATGGGGGCGATGATGTCGATCACGCGACCGGTGATGTTCTCTTCGGTCTTGATGTCGCGTTCCAGGCGCATCTGTTCCTTGGGGAACAGCGGCGTCAGGTTCTCGAACATGATCTTGTGCTTGTTGTCCTCCGGCGGCAGGCCGTTGATCTTGTCCAGCTTGTTCAGCGCGAAGTACCGTTCGCCATCCTTGGGGATGCGCACCTCGCCCTCGATCATGTCGCCGGTGTGCAGGTTGAAGCGGCGGATCTGGCTCGGCGAGATGTAGATGTCGTCGGTGCTGGCGGTGTAACTGGTGTCGGGCGCACGCAGGAAACCGAAGCCGTCGGGCAACACTTCCAGCACACCGTCGGCGTTCACCAGCTCGCCGGCCTTGGCGCGCTTCTTGATGATGGCAAACATCAGCTCCTGCTTGCGCATGCGGCCGACGTTTTCGATCTCGAGCGCCTCGGCCTGCTTGGAGACTTCAGAGACGTGCAGGGCCTTGAGTTCGTTAAGGTGCATGGAATTCACTCCGATGGAGGAGTTGGTGTCGGGATTCAGGGGAGGAGGCGCTGGCGTCCATGTTTTGGACGGTGCGCGGTGGCAGGAAGCTGGCCTGTGTCTGGCCTGAACCTGCACAAATTATGACAGGAAAAAAAGGGCAGTCCTGCACAAGAGCGGGCGTTGCACCCGACCTGCGGCCAACCGCCGCCTGCCTCAAGCGACTATCAGGCGATCTGCTGGTCGATGAAGGCGGTGAGTTGTGCCTTGCTCAAGGCGCCGACTTTGGTGGCTGTCACCTGACCGTCCTTGAACAAAATCAGGGTGGGAATGCCGCGAATGCCGTGCTTGGCTGGCACGTCGCGATTGTCGTCCACGTTCATCTTGGCCACCTGCAGCTTGCCGCTGTAAGAGCTGGCCACATCTTCGAGGATGGGCGCGATCGCTTTGCAGGGGCCGCACCACTCAGCCCAGAAGTCCACCAACACGGGGCCTTGGGCGTCGAGAACGTCGGCCTGGAAGCTGGCATCGGATACGTGTTTGATCAGGTCGCTGGCCATGATTCATCCTTTTTTGCGTTGATCGGGAAGAGGGTAAAGTTTGCGCACGCGCATCGGAGGAAAGACCTTGTGTCAAGCCGTTCAGCCATCGGCGTGGTGCCTTAAGATTGTGACAGAAACGCTTCTCCCATGACGATCCAGGCCCCTGCGCCCACCTCCCATCCCGCTTCGCTGGCCAGTCCCTGGCCCGATTGGCTGCATGCCATCGAGCAAGCCATGCAAGCCGTTGACGCGCAGGCGCAGCGCACCGTGGTGCTGGTGCCGTTTGCACAGCTGATGAACGCCGGGCGACGTGCCTGGTTGCGATCACACACCAGCGGCTTTGCGCCGCGTTTCGAGTCCACGCGCAACTGGGCGCACAGCTTGCAACCTTTCGCGCCAGCCGCCACCGATCTCAGCGGCGACATGGCGCACGACAGCCTGGTGGCCGCCTCGTTCATCGATCAGGTGGTGCCGCGCCGTGCCGATACAGTGCTGCGCTCGGTGATGGTGACGCGGCTGGTGGAGGCGGCGCGCGAGCTCGCGCCGCTGGCCGCCGCGCAGCCGCCCGATGCCCGCGCGGCCTGGGCAGCCTCGCTTCGCGAATCCGTGGCAACCGGTTTGCAGGCGTTGCAGTGGGAGTCGCTGGTGCAGTCCCTGGCGCTGGTGTGGGTGGGCAACTCGGCTTTCGCCACCGACGTTTTGTGGATCCCAGTGGCTACGCCCGGCGCCGATGCCGACCTGCTGCTGGTGCTGCCCGGCTGGCACCCCGATCCGCTCGCCGATGCTTTGCTGGAACGATGGGGTGCACGCGCGCAGCGTTTGCCTCTGAATGCTGTGACGGGTTCAGCAGGCACGGCGCCGCGCCTGCATCCTTGCGACGACGCCGAAGACGAAGCCCAGCGCGCCGCCGCCTGCGTGATCACGCACCTGCAGGCTGGGCGCACGCCGGTGGGTCTGGTGGTCAACGACCGCGTGCTCACGCGCCGTGTCAACGCCATGCTGCAGGCCTGGGGTGTGGCGGTGCAGGACGAGACCGGCTGGAAGCTCTCGACCACCCACGCCGCCGCTCAGCTCATGAGCCTGCTGCGCGCCGCCCAGCCGCGCGCGCGCACCGACGACGTGCTGGATTTCCTCAAGCAGTCGCCTGCCTGGGACGCACCCGCCATTGAGCGCCTGGAGCACTGGGCGCGTGAGCAGGGCGTGTCGCGTTGGCACGCGGCTCGGGCCGAGACGGCTAATGTGTGCCCGGTGGGCTTGCCGGCGCTGCTGGATGCTTTGCATACGACGCGAACGCTTGCGGTGTGGCTGCAAAGCCTCGCCGCTGCGCTTGATACCGCCGGTTTGCTGGCACCATTGCGCGAAGACGGGGCTGGCCAGCAGGTGTTGCAGTCGCTGCGCCTGGAGCCGGGTGGTGCCAGCGAAATCGCCGTGTTGCACGACACGCTGGCAGCATCCTCTGCCAGCCACACACCCGCGCAGCGCCTGTCGCTCGCCGCTTTCACCGCCTGGGTGCGCGAGGTGCTGGAAAGTGCCAGTTTTGCGCCGCGCAGCGCAGTCGACGCCGAGGTCATCACGCTGCCGCTGGCCCAGTTGCTGGGGCGCGAACTGGCGGCGGTGGTGATGCCGGGCTGCGACGAAACCCAGCTCAGCCCCAGCCCGGAACCACCGGGCCAATGGAGCGCGCCACAGCGCGAGATGCTGGGGCTGCCTTCGCGAGATCGGCTGGCCGAAGCGGCAGCACTCGCCTGGCAGGGCGCCCTGCGCCAGCCGCAGATCGATCTGCTCTGGCGCACCCAGGCGCGCGGCGAAGCGGTGCTGCCCAGTCCCTGGGTGCAAGCGCTGTGGTCCGCTGGATTGGAGGAGCCCGATGCTGCGCCAGATCCTCGGCCTGAGCGGGAATTGACTCCGCAGCCACAGTCGCGGCCCCAGCCCATGGCGGGCGACCTGCTGCCCAGCGCCCTGTCAGCCAGCGCCTACCAGGACCTGCGCGATTGCCCTTACCGATTTTTTGCGCTGCGCCAGTTGCGGCTGCAAGACGCCCCCGAGCTGGACGCCGAGCCCGACCAGCGCGATCTGGGCAACTGGTTGCATGCGGTGCTGCGTGCGTTTCACGAGCAGCGGGGCGATGCGCGACCAGGGACAAACGCAGACCGCAGCGCGCTGGACACACTGGCCGAGAAAACCACGGAAGTCATGGGTCTGAACACCGGCGAAGGCGGCGCCGGTTTCCTGCCGTTTCAAGCCCAATGGCCAGCACTGCGCGAAGGCTATCTGACCTGGCTGGCGGGATTTGAGGCACCTGCGCAGGGCGCTGGTCCGCGCTTCGAACGCGCTGAGGCGGCGCTGACCCTGCCGCTGGGCGAACAGACGTTGCTGGGCAAGCTCGACCGCATCGACAGCCAGACCAGCCCGCAAGGCCCCATACCCATCGTGATCGACTACAAAACCGAAAGCCGAGACAAAACCAAGAGCCGCATCAAAGAGCCGCTGGAAGACACGCAGCTCGCGTTCTACGCCGCCCTGATGCCGGCCGAGACGCTGCGCGCGGCCTACCTCAGCATCACCGACGCGCGCGCCGAGCCTGCCGCGCTGCTGCTGGAGCAAAGCCAGATCTTGCTGGCGCGCGAGCGGCTGCTGCAAGGGCTGGCACACGACATGTCCCGCCTCGCCTCGGGCGCGCCCATGCCCGCGCTGGGCGAGGCGCGCGTGTGCGAATTTTGCGCAGCCCGTGGCCTGTGCCGCAAAGATCACTGGAGCGCGCCATGAGCCCGGACACTGCAGCCTACCGCGTCAACCGAGTGCCCGTTGAGCGCGAGGCGTTCTATGCGCTGGCTTGCAACCCGGCCCGCAGCATCGCGGTGGAAGCCTGTGCCGG
>JBLIJY010000055.1:0-10047 GCA_047636095.1 Hydrogenophaga sp.
GGATGGCGGCGCCCAACGCCACCACCTCGTCGGGGTTGAGGTTGGTCAACGGCGTCTGGCCGAAGAAATCGCCCACCGCGCGGCGGATCAGCGGCATGCGGGTGGAGCCACCGACCATGACCACGCCATTGGCATCACCGGCGGTGATGCCCGCATCGCGCAACACCTTGCGCACCGCCGTCATCGTGCGCGCGGTGAGTGCGGCGGTGCAGGCTTCGAAATCGCCAGGGCGCACGGCTTGGTGAATTTGCTGGCCAGCGACACTGGCAGCAAACACCACCTCGGCAGGTTCGCTTGAGAGTGCCTCCTTGCAGCGGCGTGCTTCGGCGCTGAGCGCAGCGCGCTCGCTGGCCGAGAGCGCAGCGCTCACGCCCTGTTGCTCCAAGACCCACGCGAGCAGGGCTTGGTCGTAGTCGTCACCGCCCAAGGCCGAGTCACCGCCAGTGGCCATGACCTCAAACACACCTTGGGTCAGGCGCAGGATGGAGATATCGAAGGTGCCACCGCCCAAGTCGTAGATGGCATAGACGCCCTCGGCCGCGTTGTCCAGCCCGTAGGCGATGGCAGCAGCAGTGGGCTCGTTGATCAGGCGCAGCACGTGGATGCCAGCGAGCTGCGCGGCGTCTTTGGTGGCTTGGCGCTGGGCGTCGTCGAAATAGGCGGGCACGGTGATGACCGCGCCGTAAAGCTCGTCATCGAAGCTGTCTTCGGCCCGAAAACGCAGCGTGGCCAGAATCTCGGCGCTGACCTCCATCGGCGTCTTGCGACCAGCCACAGTTTCAATCACGGCCATGCCATCGTCGTCCGCGATGGTGTAGGGCAGCTTGTCGGCGCCAGCCACCTGCGCTTTGCTGCGCCCCATCAGGCGCTTGACCGAGCTCACTGTGTTGGCAGGGTCTTGCACCTGGGCTGCCAGCGCATCAAAGCCGATCTCGCGTCCCGCGCCACCCGCCGCTGGGTCGAGGTAGCGCACCACGCTGGGCAGCAACACGCGCCCGTCGGTCGCCGGCAGGCATTCGGCAACGCCGTGGCGCACGGCGGCCACCAGCGAATGGGTGGTGCCCAAGTCGATGCCCACCGCCACGCGGCGTTGGTGTGGGTCCAGCGATTGGCCGGGTTCGGAAATCTGCAGAAGTGCCATGAATCGTTTTGCTTTCAGAGAGACCTATTGTCCCAGTTGATCCAGCCGGGCATCGACATCGCGGGCAAAGCGCTCAACGAACATGAGGGATCTGACCTGCTGCGCGAGCACAGCATGATCGCGCAGCACGTCGGCGGTGTGCTGCAGCGCCTCCAGCATCTCGCGCCGAGCGGTGGCCACCTCAGCGGCCATGCACTCCAGATCGGCCATCGTTTGGGCGTCGTCCAGGTCTTCGCGCCACTGCATCTGCTGCATGAGGAACGCGGTCGGCATGGCTGTGTTGTCCTCAGCGCGGATCGGCGCGCCGTTGAGTTCACACAGGTAGGCGGCGCGCTTGAGCGGATCTTTGAGGCGCTGGTAAGCCTCGTTGATGCGGACCGACCACTGCATGGCCTCGCGCTGTGCGGCAGGCGTTGCGGTGGCAAAGCGGTCGGGATGGGCTTCGCGCTGCAGGTCTTTCCAGCGCGCGTCGAGCGCCGCGCGGTCGATGACGAACTGGGGCACCAGACCGAAGATGTCGAAATCGGTGGATTGCAGGCTGAGGGTCATGACTGGGACGAGCGGGTCTGTGCCACACGCGGTGTTCGCCGGTGAAGCAAAGATGAAAAAACCGCCAGGGCGGTGCCGCGCTGGCGGTGAGATGGATGGGTTGCGAGCGTCAAATTCTGAAGCTCTCGCCGCAACCGCAGCGGTCGCGCTCATTCGGGTTGAGGAAACGAAAACCTTCGTTGAGGCCTTCACGAACAAAGTCGAGTTGAGTGCCGTCGATGTAAGCCAGGCTTTTGGGATCTACCAATACCTTGACACCGTTGTCTTCAAACACCACATCTTCGGGCGCAATCTCGTCGGCGTATTCCAGCTTGTAGGCCAGGCCTGAGCAGCCGGTGGTTTTGACACCCAGCCGCACGCCCACACCTTTGCCGCGCTTGGTGATGTAGCGGATGACGTGGCGAGCAGCGGCTTCAGAAATGGAGATGGACATATCAATCAGTGGTTGAGTTGTGCTCCTGTGGGCAGGAAAACAGTGTCTTAACGCAGGGCGCCGAAGAACCGGCTTCGCTGGGCTGCCAGCGCCGACCCTGGGGGGTGACGCTGCGGGCGGCTCGGAGGGTTATGCCGTGTGCTTTTTGCGGTAATCGTCCACCGCAGCTTTGATTGCGTCTTCGGCCAAGATGGAGCAATGGATCTTCACTGGCGGCAAGGCCAGCTCTTCGGCAATTTCGCTGTTCTTGAGCGCCGCCGCCTGATCCAGCGTCTTGCCTTTGACCCATTCGGTCACCAGCGAACTCGACGCGATGGCTGAACCACAGCCGTAGGTCTTGAAACGCGCATCTTCAATGATCCCGCTGATGGGGTTCACGCGAATCTGCAACTTCATCACGTCGCCACAGGCGGGCGCGCCCACCATACCGGTTCCCACCGACTCGTCGCCCTTGTCGAACGAGCCCACATTGCGGGGGTTTTCGTAGTGGTCAACGACTTTTTCAGAATAGGCCATGTCAATCTCTTTCAGTGTGCTGCCCACTGGATGGTGGACAAATCGATACCGTCTTTGAACATCTCCCACAGGGGAGACAACTCGCGCAACTTGGCCACGTTCTCCTTGATGGTGGCGATTGCGTAATCAATTTCTTCTTCGGTGGTCCAGCGGCCAAACGTCATGCGCAGGCTGCTGTGGGCCAGCTCGTCGCTGCGGCCCAGGGCGCGCAACACATAGCTCGGCTCCAGGCTGGCGGAAGTGCATGCCGATCCGCTGGAAACCGCCAAACCTTTGATGCCCATGATGAGCGACTCACCTTCAACGTAGTTGAAGCTCATGTTGACGTTGTGCGGCACACGCTGCGTTTCGTGGCCATTGATGAACACCTCTTCGATATCCCTCAGGCCAGCGACCATGCGGTCATGCAGCGCGCGAATGCGGGTGTTCTCGGCGTGCATCTCTTCTTTGGCGATGCGGTAAGCCTCACCCATGCCCACGCACTGGTGGGTGGGCAATGAGCCCGAGCGCATGCCGCGCTCATGACCGCCGCCGTGCATCTGCGCTTCGATGCGAATGCGCGGCTTACGGCGCACATACAGCGCACCGATGCCCTTGGGGCCGTAGGTCTTGTGGCTGGTCAGGCTCATCAGGTCAACTGGCAGGCTGGTGAGATCGATGTCCACCCGGCCGGTGGCCTGAGCCGCGTCCACATGGAGGATGACGCCCTTTTCACGGCAGATCGTGCCGAGAGCGGTAATGTCTTGAATCACGCCGATCTCGTTGTTCACAAACATCACCGAAGCCAGGATGGTGTCGGGTCGAATGGCGGCTTTGAACGCATCAAGGTTGACCAAACCATCGGCCTGCACATCGAGATAAGTGACTTCAAAGCCCTGGCGCTCCAGCTCACGCATGGAGTCGAGCACCGCTTTGTGCTCGGTCTTTACCGTGATCAGGTGCTTGCCCTTGGTCTTGTAAAAGTGCGCTGCGCCCTTCAAGGCCAGGTTGTTGGATTCGGTGGCGCCGCTGGTCCAGACGATTTCACGTGGGTCTGCGCCAATCAGGGCGGCGACCTGCTCACGCGCTGCCTCTACTGCTTTCTCCGCCTCCCAGCCCCAGGCGTGGCTGCGTGAAGCGGGGTTGCCGAAGTGCTCGCGCAACCAGGGAATCATGGCGTCCACCACCCGCGGGTCGCAGGGGTTGGTGGAGCTGTAATCCATGTAAATGGGGAAGTGGGGTGTGCTCATGAGCGTGGCTTCAGGAAGTGAGCGGTGAGCCCCCTGACGGGAGACCACAACTTGGATTTGAGGGTGCGCAGTGGGCCGAGATTGTCAGCTGTGCTGCGTCATTTGGTGAATGCATTGCCCAGGGCAAAAACCGAATTGGGCGCGTTCACGCGGATCGGCTTGACCACCGATGGACTGGAGATAGCCCGTTTAACGGTAGGCGCGTTTTCCACCACCAGTCCCTTGGCCAGCTGCTCGTTGACCAGCGATTGCAAATTCACCGAATCAAGGAAATCCACCATCTTGGTGTTGAGCGCAGCCCAAAGTTCGTGCGTCATGCAGCGATGACCCTCACCCATGCAGTTCTCTTTGCCGCCGCACTGGGTGGCATCAATCGGTTCGTCGACCGACACGATGATGTCGGCCACGGTGATCTCCGAGGCTTTGCGGCCCAAGGTGTAACCGCCGCCCGGGCCGCGTGTGGATTCCACCAACTCGTGTCGACGCAGCTTGCCGAACAGCTGCTCTAAGTAAGAGAGCGAAATTTGCTGCCGCTGGCTGATGGCCGAGAGGGTGACGGGACCGTTGTTCTGGCGCAGGGCCAGATCGATCATGGCGGTGACCGCAAAGCGGCCTTTGGTCGTGAGGCGCATGTTCAAGCTCCTTCTGGTTGGCTTGTCTGTCGTTCAATGGCTGTCTGAAACAACCGTTCCAGACTTTTCTTTTTCCTACCCTCGCCCGCCGACCGGGCTGCACATCAGGGGGCTGTACATTCCCGACTGTTTTCGTCAAGTTTACCACGATGCCCTACTGATTTAGTCGACATTGTAACCTCGAAAAATGAGTTTGTCTAGGACAAATTCACATCGACACACAACAAGCGCCAGGATCCACAGCGGTGTTCAGCGGATGTTGACGGGGTTTTCGGCTGTGCAACCAGTGGATCGCCCTGCATGGGCTACTCGGTTTGCAACAGAAAAATCACACAGGTGCCCGGCTTGGCGTCCTCAAATCGCACCTCAACGCCCATCTCGTGGGCCCGCAGCCGGATGTTGCCCAGACCGCGCCCGCCCGCCCGGTCGACAGCGCGCGCGCCCCTGCTCTGACTCAAGCCCACCCCGTTGTCGCTCACGCTCAGGCCCACCCGACCGTCTTGCACCCAGGTTCGCACAGTGACGCGGCTCGCGTACGCATGTTTCACCACGTTGGCAAACACCTCCTGAAGGCAACGAAACAGGTGCATCACGCTATGCGCCTCCAGCCCAGCCACCGGCGGTACCGGATGCACCTGCCAGTCGAGCTCGATGCCTGCCGCTTCCAGCGCAGGCTCAATGCGCTGGCGCAGCGTGCCCAGCGCAGCAGGCAGATCGCCGTCCATCGGCTCCAGGGAATCGAGTGTCAGGCGCAGCTCGTCGAGTGCATGGCTGATCATGACCGCCACCACAGCCGGGTTGAGCGAGCGATCCCGGCGTTGCACCAAATTGAGCGTGTGCACCAGCTGGCTGCCCAGGCCGTCGTGCATGTCGCGGGTGAGGCGGCGGCGCTCACCCTCCAGCACGCGCTGGGTCTGCGCCAGCTCGGCACTGAGCTGGCGGGTTTCGCTGAAGGCTTCGGTGGTGCGGCGCATCATCACCCACACCATGGCGAACATCAACACCATGCTGCCGGGTGTCATCCACCGAATGTCCGCATCGCCGGGCAGGCCCATTTGCACCACCAGAAAATCGCGCACGCTGGTGATCAGCGTAGCGGTGACAACCACCACCATCAACCGCTGGTTGGTGTCGATCCCCCAGCGCACACGCCCCAGCACCTTTACCAGCGCGTAGACACAGATCGCCACGATCAGCCCCATCCACCAGCGATACAGACGGTAGTCGCCCACCGCGATCACCAGCAACAGCCACAGCGGCGCGAGCGCCATCATCCCTGTCACCAAACGGTGCACCTGGCGCTGACCGAACAAGAACAGTTGGGCCATGAAGAGGTAGGTAAAGCCGCAATACCAGGTGAAGCTGAGCTTGTGCAGGTAATCCCAGGCCCAGAACGGCCCGGGGATGAACAACGGTGTCGACAGCAACAAGCGCAACGCGAGGATGAGCAAGCCGCCAGCGAGCAGGCCGAACAAAGCCTCTGCGGTGTAGCGCCAGATCAGCAGGGCCATCAGCCCCAGCATGAACGCGCAGGCCGCCACCATCCAAGTGAGGTTGACCTGCCAGATCTGCAGTTCATGGTGCCGATGCTGTAACGCATCGCGCGGGCCGACCCACACCGGCCCCAGACCGCTGGTGCGCAGTGCCTCCCCCTGAATCTCGATTTGCAGCCGATTGGCTGAGGGCTCGGTGGCCAACAACGCGGCTGGCAGAATGACAAAGTGGGCGTGGTTGCCAGTGTCCACATAGCCAGCGCCCTGGCGCCACGACTCGCTGAGCAGCTCGTGCCCGTTGAGCAGCAGCCGAAAGCGCGCCGACACACGCGGCAGCAGCACGGCAAGGCCATCGGCGGGCCACACACCGGTGCCGATGCTGGCGGGGAGTGCCAGGGTGTAGATGGCCCGCCCGCTCCAATCGCGCCGAGCGTTGTCCCAGATGTGGGGCAGCGACACGGTGCGATCGTCGACAACAGGCGTGTTGAGCATGCGGACCTGTGCCTGTTGGATCAACACCGAGCCAAGGGGCGCACTGGCTCGGGTGGACCAAGCCAGCAGCAGGAGCAACAGCACCAGCAAAACAGCAGCCCAGCCATAGGCGGGCACCTCGGACAGCGGGCGCAGCCGACGGCGCGCCAGCGTCACAGCAACCCCCGCTCCTGCGCGCTGCGGACCATTTGCACCCGGCTGTTCACCGCGAGCTTGCGGTACAGGCTCTTGATGTGGCTGCCCACGGTGGCCGGCGCAATGAACAACCGTTGCGCGACTTCTTTGTTGACATAACCCTGCGCCAGCAGCTGCAACACCTCGCGTTCGCGCGGTGACAGATCGGCAGCTTCCACAGCTTCGCTTGGCGCTGAATCGTCCCCCATGCCTGCGTAGGCCGCATCGGAGGCCAGCGCGGGCTGCGCACGAAAGTACTGTAGCAGGCGGCGTGCCAGCAGCGGCGAAATCGGTGCCCCACCGCTGCGGATCTGATCGATGGCGGTGACCAGCTCCTGCGAGCTACAGCCTTTGAGCACATAGCCGGTGGCACCCGCTTCCAGCGCCCTCACCAGGCGAGATTCCTCTCCGAACATGGTGAACACCAGGCGCTCGGCCTGCGGCCGATAGCGCGCCAGCAGTTCTACCACCGTCTCGCCCCGGCCATCGGGCAGGCCCAAGTCGATCAGGAACACGTCGGCCTGGGCCGACAGCGCGTGTTCACAGGCGTGGGCCACGCTGGGCGACACCCCCAGCAAGCGCCAGCCTGGACGCAGCACCAGCGTCTCTCGAACGAACTGCATGATCAGTGGATCGTCTTCGATCAGATAGAGGCGGGTGTCGTCTCCCGCCAGCGAGCCGCTTGGCGCTGCTGGTGTAGCTGGCATGTGTTGTCTAGGTGGCTGAGCGTTCGCGTCTCGCCACGATGTGACGATCCCCACGCGAAAACAATTTCATACATTTTGCGGGAGAAGCCTAGCACTTATTACTCCAGACCGAGGAAATGTCAACTTTTATGAGTCGTTTACGCGTAGTCGTTGTCAAAGAAATTTGAACTTCAAAGGGCCGAATCTGTAGGCTGACAGCAGTTTTCTCAGGCCATCTGATCCTGGCCCGCCGCGCCAAACACCTGGGCTTTGAGGTGGCTGAGCTGGTCGCGCACGCTGGCCGCCTTCTCGAATTCGAGGTTGCGTGCATGCTCCAGCATCCGCTTTTCCAGCCGTTTGATCTCGCGCGACACATCCTTCTCGCTCATGTCTGCCACGCTGGCGCGCTGCGCACTCTCGGCGGCTAGGCGATCGGCTTCCCGACCGGCTTTTTCGCTGTAGACGCCATCGATCAGGTCTTTGACGCGTTTGTTCAGCGCCTTGGGTGTGATGCCCATCGCCAGGTTGTGCGCCACCTGCTTTTCCCGGCGCCGCTCGGTCTCACCGATGGCGCGCGCCATCGAATCGGTGATGCGATCCGCATACAGAATGGCCCGCCCTTCCAGGTTGCGCGCGGCGCGGCCCATGGTCTGAATCAGGCTGCGCTCGGAGCGCAGAAAGCCTTCCTTGTCGGCATCCAAAATCGCCACCAGCGAGACCTCTGGGATGTCCAGGCCCTCGCGCAACAGGTTGATACCGACCAGCACGTCAAACGCGCCCAGGCGCAGGTCGCGGATGATCTCGACCCGCTCCACCGTGTCGATGTCGCTGTGCAGGTAGCGCACCTTGACACCGTTTTCGGTCAGGTAGTCGGTCAGCTGCTCGGCCATGCGCTTGGTCAGCGTGGTGATGAGCACGCGCTCACTTTTGTCCGCGCGAATGCGGATCTCTTGTAGCACATCGTCCACCTGGTGCGTGGCCGGGCGCACTTCCACTTGCGGATCCACCAAGCCGGTCGGGCGCACCAGCTGCTCGACCACCTTGCCCGAATGCGTTTTCTCATAATCGGCCGGCGTGGCCGAGACAAACACCACCTGGCGCATGCGCTGCTCGAACTCGTCGAGCTTGAGCGGGCGGTTGTCCAGCGCGCTGGGCAAGCGAAAGCCGTATTCGACCAGCGTGGTCTTGCGCGAGCGGTCGCCGTTGTACATGCCGCCAAACTGGCCCATGAGCACGTGACTCTCGTCCAGAAACATCAACGCGTCTTTGGGCAGGTAGTCGGTCAGCGTGGACGGCGGATCGCCCGGCGCGCTGCCCGAGAGGTGGCGCGAGTAGTTCTCGATGCCTTTGCAGTGGCCCACCTCGCTCAGCATTTCCAGATCAAACCGGGTGCGCTGCTCCAGCCGCTGCGCCTCCACCAGCTTGCCCATGCCCGTCAACTCTTTGAGCCGGTCGGCCAATTCGAGCTTGATGGCCTCCACCGCGCTCAAAACCTGCTCGCGCGGCGTCACGTAATGGCTGCTGGGGTACACGGTGAAGCGCGGGATTTTCTGGCGCACCTTGCCGGTCAGCGGGTCGAACAGCTGCAGGGTCTCGATCTCGTCGTCGAACAGCTCGATGCGAATCGCCATCTCGGAGTGCTCGGCTGGGAACACGTCGATGGTGTCGCCACGCACGCGGAACTTGCCGCGCGAAAAATCGGCCTCGTTGCGCGCGTACTGCATGCGCACCAGCTGGGCGATCAGGTCGCGCTGGCCGATTCTGTCGCCCACGCGCAGCAGCATCACCATCTGGTGGTAGCTCTCGGGCTTGCCAATGCCGTAAATGGCCGAGACCGTGGCGACGATGATCACGTCGCGCCGCTCCAGGATGCTCTTGGTGCAAGACAGGCGCATCTGCTCGATGTGCTCGTTGATCGCGCTGTCTTTCTCGATGAACAGATCGCGCTGCGGCACGTAGGCCTCGGGCTGGTAGTAGTCGTAGTAGCTGACGAAGTACTCCACCGCGTTCTTCGGGAAGAACTCGCGGAACTCGGAATACAGCTGTGCGGCCAACGTTTTGTTGGGCGCGAACACGATGGCCGGGCGCCCCATTCGGGCGATCACGTTGGCCATGGTGAAGGTTTTGCCCGAACCGGTCACGCCCAGCAGGGTCTGGAACACCTCGCCATCGTGGATGCCTTCGACCAGTTGGCGGATCGCCTCGGGCTGATCGCCCGCCGGTGGGTACGGCAGAAAAAGCTCGAAGGGCGAACCTTCAAAACGCTGGAACTCGCCCTCCAGGGGCGTGTCGTTCACGACCTCACGAAGCGCGGTCGGCGGGTTGGGTCGGTTGGGAGTCGGTGCCATCGGGAGATTGTGCGACAGGCGCGTCAGCAGCAGGATCGCCTGCCACGTGAGGCCGGCGCACCGCTGGCTTGGCCAGCAGCTCCACATAGCACTGCTCGGCGCCGGTCTTGGCCAGCGCATCGAGCTCGGCGATCAGCGCGGCCGGGTGCAGCGTCTGAGCTTCGGCCTGACTGGGGCCGAAGCGGCAGTCGAAATCCCAGAAATGGGCGTCTGCTGGTAGCTCGCGGCGGCGTTCGCGCTGGATGTATTTGCGGATGTCGTGCTTGACGGCTTCGAGCACGCGATCGGGGTGTTTGCCCTCGGGGCGCAGGGGGTAGATTTTTCGCATGGCAATCCTTCAAAGGGTGGTCGCCC
>JBLIJY010000056.1:0-10038 GCA_047636095.1 Hydrogenophaga sp.
CCCTTCGCCCAGGCGCAGACCCAGATCGAGCAAGGGCTCGGCTTTCAGGTAAGCCAGCATCAGCGCATGACCCCGCTCGCCCGAGCGGTGGGCGAACACGCAGCGCTGCAACACGGCGGGTTGCAGCGCGCTGGCCACCAGCACGGCTGCGCTGGCGATGAAACCATCAACCACGATCACGCGGCGCTCAACAGCCGCCTGCAGCACCGCGCCCACCAACGTGGCGATCTCGAAGCCACCGAAAGCAGCCAGAGCGTCCAGCGGCTGATTCACGGTGGCGTGGTGCGCGAGCACCTGACGCAGCACGCCGATCTTGCGTTGCACCGCCTCGGCATCGAGCCCTGTGCCGGCGCCGGTGCAGTCGGCCACATCGAGCCCAGCCAGGCGCGCCAGCAGCATGGAAGCGGCAGAGGTGTTGCCAATGCCCATTTCACCGAGCAGCAAGGCGTTGCCCGGCAGCTCGCGCACCACCTGCTGCCCGTTGGCGATCGCTTGCGCACACTGCTCGGCGCTCATGGCCGGGCCTTCCAGCGCGTCGGCCGTGCCCAGCGCGATCTTGTGGACGCGCAAACCCGCGCGCGGCGCGAAATCGTGCGCCACGCCGCAGTCCACCACCGTGAGCGCAATGCCGTGCTGACGCGCCAGCACGCTCACCGCCGCACCGCCGGCCAGAAAGTTCTCCACCATCTGCCAGGTCACGTCGCTCGGGTAGGCGGAGACACCGCGCGCGGCCAGGCCGTGATCGGCCGCGCAGACCAGCATCTGCGGATCGCGCAGCGCAGGCGCGTCGCTGCCCAGAATCAGGCCGATGCGCAGCGCCAGCGTTTCGATGCGCCCCAGCGAACCCAGCGGTTTGGTTTTGTTGTCGAGGCGGTGCTGCAAGCGCGCGGCCAGCTCGGTTTGGTGCAGATCGGGGATGTTCATGGCCTTGTTCCTGTTCGTGGGGTGGGTGCGATGAGTTGGTCGAGCACGCCAGACTCGAAATGGGTTTTGATGAAATCGGCCAAGCCGTCGAACACCGTGTCCAGCGTGGGCACCGCAACGCCAAACAGCGCTTGCAGCACACGTGGATCTTCAAACAGCCCGTGCAGGTAGACACCGAGCACGTTGCCCGCCGCGTTCTGCCAGCCCAGCCCCGGCAACACCTCACGCGCCATGTCGCCCGCCGCCGCCATGGCCGGGTGCTGCGCGGTCTGCCCGTGGTGGATTTCGTAGCCCGACACCGGCACGCCCGATAGCGCGGTCCAAAGGCCGGTGAGCGGAGCGAAACGGCTCGTGGTGTGGCGCACGGTTTTCTGCGGATCAAAGGCGGTCACCAGCGGCAGCAGGCCCAGGCCAGGCGCGTTGCCGCCGGACATCGGCTCGATGCCGTGGGTATCGATCAGCGCCTCGCCCAGCACCTGCAAGCCACCACAAATGCCCAACACCGCCCCGCCATGTGCCGCGTGCGCGGCAACCGCCCGGTCCAACCCCTGAGCACGCAGCCAGGCCAGATCGGCGCTGGTGGCTTTGGAGCCCGGCAAAACGATCCAGTCGGCTGCTGCGCAGTCGGCTGGCGTGCGCGCCCAGACCAGACGCACACCGGGCACGTTCTTTAGGGGCTGGAATTCGTCGAGGTTGCTGATGCGCGGCCAGGCGATGACGGCGACGGTGGTGTGCACCGCGCCGCTGCTGCGGGTCTTGTCGTCAAAAACGCCGTCCTCTTCGGGCAGGCCATGCGTCCACCACATCGGCAGCGTGGCCACCGTGGGCACGCCGGTGAGGTCTCGCAATTGCTGCGGTCCCGGGGCGAGCAAGGCCGCATCACCGCGAAACTTGTTCAGCACAAAGCCGTGAATCAGTGCGCGCTCGTCTTCGGGCAGCAGCGCCCAGGTGCCGTACAGGTGTGCAAACGCACCACCCCGGTCGATGTCGGTGACCAGCAGGCAACGCGCCTGGGCGTGGCGGGCCACGCGCATGTTGACGATGTCGCTGGCGTGCAGGTTGATCTCGGCGGGCGAGCCAGCCCCCTCGATCACCACCACGTCATTCTCGGCGCGCAAGGCGTCCAGCGCGGCGGTAATCGCGGGCCACACCTTTTCGCTGCGCCCGCGCCAGGGCAGGTTGCTCAGTTCTTGGTTGACCTGACCCATCAACACGACCTGGCTGCGCGTGTCGGCCTCGGGTTTGAGCAGCACCGGATTCATGCGCACATCGGGCTCGGTGTGCGCCGCCAGTGCTTGGAAGTACTGAGCAGAACCGATTTCCCCCCCAGCCACCACCCGGGCGTTGTTGCTCATGTTCTGCGCCTTGAACGGAGCGACCTTGAAGCCCAGCCTGGCGTAATGGCGGCACAGCGCGGTGGTGAGCCAGCTCTTGCCCGCGCCGCTGGTGGTGCCCAGTACCATCACACACACCGCTGTCATGGTGAAATCTCCATTTGCGTTTTGAGCGCACTGACCAAAGCGGCCTGTGCCTCGGGCGGCTGCACGCTGAGCCGCCAATGGTGGGGCAGGCCCAGCGAGCGCGTGTCACGCAGTTTGACACCGGCGCTGCGCAGTGCGTCTGCATCCAGGGGCGAGGGAGGTCGGGCGCAAAAAAACGGTGCGGCGCTCGGCAGGCAAGTCCACCCCAAGGCGTGCAGGCTGTCGATCTGCGCCGTCTTCCACACGGCCAACTGCTGACGGCTGTGGGCCAGCCACGCCTGCACATCGGTTTGCACCCAGGCTTGCAGCAATGCCACCCCGTGCGCGCCCAGCGGCCACGACGGCGCCAACGCCTGGAGCGTCGCCGCCAGCGCCGCACCGTGCAACGGCGCGATCGCATAAGCACCGCGCACCCCTGTCAGCCCCAGTGCCTTGTTGGGCGACCAGAGCTGCCACACGCGCTGCAACGCGGCTTCATTCAGCGAACAGGCGCCCGTCAAACGCAAGGGTTCGTAGGCGCGGTCCAGCACCACCACCCCGCCCTGCTGGGTCACGTCGGCGGCCATGGGCTCAGCGCCACCCAGCGGGCTGGACGGTTCACACAGCCACAGCAGATCGACCTGGGCTGGGTTGCCCACCCGCGCCAGGCCCCAGGCAGCTGCTGCACGCGCGTAGTCACCATAGGCCAGCTTGGGAATCCAGACGCGTTGAGCGCCAGCCAGACGCAGCGCTGCCGTGAGGCGGGCGATGAACTCGCTGGCGCTGGCCGCAAGCACGATGCGCTCGACCGCCACGCCATGAAACGCCGCCAGTCGCTCGCGCACAGCCGTGTAGCCCGGGTCCGGGTAGTGGCGCGCGTCCGCCTGTTGCGTGGCGGCCAGCGCCATCGGGCAGGGGCCGCAAGCGTTGGCGTTGGTGGAAAAATCCCAGCGCGGCACACCGAGCGCATCGGGCCCGCCGTGGTCGATGTTCATGGGCGCGCTCCTTGTGTGATCCCTGCCGCGGCGAAAGCCACCGCCGTGAACCCAGCCAGCGCAACCAGCAGCCCCACCACACGGCCCGACAAACGCAGCGCGCGCGCCATGTGGGCGGCTTGCGGGCTGCGCCCGCTTGCATTGATCTGGTACACCCCAGGCTTGCTCAGGCGCACATCCAACGCCAACGCCATCGCCGCCATCGGCCAGCCGCTGTTGGGCGATGGCGTCTGCCGCGCTTGCGTTCGCAGTTCCCGCCATCGGAACGCACCACAGACCCCCGCGATCAAGCCCGCTGTCAGGCGCGCTGGCAGCCAAGAAAGCACGTCGTCGGCGCGTGCGGCCCACTTGCCGGCCCAGGTCCAGTCGCGGCCCTCGCGCTCGCCCCGGTAACCCCACATCGCGTCCGCGGTGTTGGCAAAGCGGTAGAGCGCGGCGCCCGGCAGGCCGGCGATGGCGAACCAGAACAGCGGCGCCACCACCGAGTCGTTGAGGTTTTCGGCCAAGGTTTCGATGGCGCTCTCGCGCACCTGAGTCTCATCAAGCCTTTCCACATCGCGGCTCACCAACCAAGCCAGGCGCGCGCGCCCGGCGGCCAGCGACTCGCCCAGCGCTTTCTCCACCGCCACCACTTCGTCACGCAGCATGCGCCAAGCCAACATGGGTTTCAGCAACAACCCCAACACGGCCACCTGCAGCCACCCCGGCGCAGCAGCCAAGAGCCAGACCGCCATCCAGCTCAGCAGCCACACCGCCAGCGCGCCCACGCTCCAGGCCAGGGCACCGCGCCAGAACGCCCGGCGCTGGTGGGTGCCAGCCGCGTTGGCGAGCGGCGCGATGCGTTGCCCCGCCCAGCCTAGGTAGGCGCCCATCCACACCACCGGATGCCAGCGCGCGGCGGGCTCACCCCAGAGGCGGTCCACGGCAAGTGCCACCAGCGCCGCCAGCGCGCCGAAGGCGCCTGGATGCAGGGTGTCCCAAGCGTTTGAAAGATCCCCGCTCACAGCAAGCACCGTGTCACCCCGCGACGATCACACCCGCTGCGCCGCGGCTGCCGTGGCGGGAATGCGAGCGAGCACGCCGCTTTTCAAGCGCTCGGGGCGGGCCTTCCAATCCAGTTCGCCGTCGGTGCTGAGCTGGTGCATGCGGGCGCAGGCGACGACCTGCTCGGCGGTCTCGGCATCGGGCGCCAGACCGCCCCAGTAGTAGGTCCACTTGCCCGCACTCTGGACCGCCAGGGTGCAAGCGCGGTTGCACCCGCTCATGCATGCCTGCCCGCGAAGTTGCACATTCAGCGCCGCTCCACCCTCGGTTTCAGCCGCCCACAGGGCTTCTTGTACCGCGTCAAACAGATTCAGGCCATCGGCGCGCTGCTCGCGCGAGGTGCCGGGCGCGCGACAGGTGATGCAGACGGTGATGTGGGTGTCAGTCATAGAGCGCGTGATGGATAAAGCAAATGGAAAGGACCTGTGGACGAGGGCTGTGCGTCTCAATCCTCGATACCCCGCTGAGCCGGAATTCCGGCGTTGAAGGCGTGTTTGACCTTGGTCATCTCGGTCACGGTGTCGGCCAGCTCAATGATTTCGGGCGGGCAGCGGCGCCCGGTCAACACCACGTGCACATGGCTAGGCCGCGTCTTGAGCGTTTGCAACACGCCGTCCAGCGGCAGCCAGCCGTAGATCAGCGGGTAGGTGATTTCGTCGAGCACCACCAGAAAATGATCGCCGCTCAAGATGGTGGCGCGTGCCTTTTCCCAGCCGTCGCGCGCCAGTTGCGCTGAGCGATCCAGATCCTGGCTCTTCCAGCTAAAACCGTCGCCCAACCCCTCTATCGGGATGCCGATCTGCTCGAACATCCGGTGCTCGCCAAACCGCGCCGACGGCACCTTCATGAACTGGTAAACCTTCACCGCCTTGCCGCGCCCGTGGGCGCGCAGCGCCAGGCCAAACGCAGCCGTGCTTTTGCCTTTGCCGTCACCGGTGTTCACGATGACCAGCCCGCGCCGCTCACCCTCGGGTTTTTCATACGGTTTCTCTGCGGGTGGGGTTTCGATCTGCATGCAGCTTCCTCAATAGGTTGTCAGGGATGGACCGGCAGCGTGACCCACTGGCCTTGCAAGGCGTGTACCGCGATGCGGTAGTCGAACACTGCTTCCAGCTGGCGGTGGCCAGCAATGTCGGCACACGTGCCCTGATGCACCACCCGGCCATGCGCCATCACCACCAGCTCGTCGGCGTGCAGCGCCATGCCGATTTCGTGCAACACGCTGATCACGGTGGTGCCCTTCGCCACCAAGCCACGCACCAGGTGCAACCAATCGGCCTGGTGCGGCGGGTCAAGGTTGGACAGCGGTTCGTCCATCAGCAGCACCTCGGCCTGCACCGCGAGCGCCCGCGCCAGCAGCACCCGCTGGCGCTCGCCACCCGAGAGCTGGCCGAGCGCCCTGCCCCGCCAATCCCAGGCCTGGGTGGCGCGCAGCGCTTGCTCCACAGCGGCCTGGTCGGCGGCGCTGGGCGGGCCGAGCCAGGCCTGATGTGGCAGGCGGCCGAGCATCACCAGGTCGTGCACCAGCAGGTCGTCGCCGCCGGTTTCGTTCTGGCCCAGCCAGGCCAGTTGCTGCGCGCGGGCCCGGTGCGCCCAGCCCGCCAAGGGCTGGCCCAGCAACTGCACCTCGCCACGGTGCGGCAACAGGCCCGCCAAGGCTTTCAGCAGCGTGGACTTGCCCGCGCCGTTCGGCCCGACCACGCTGGTCCAGCGCCCGCGGGGCAGCGCCAGGTCGATGCTGTGCAACACCTCGGTGGTACCTAGGTACACGCTCAGGGCCCGCGTCTGTAGCGCGGCGGGGGGTCGGGCATCGGGCTGAAAGTTCATATGCCAAAGCCGCGCTCGCCACCGGTTCGCTGGTGCATCAGCCACAGCAAATAGCCACCACCGAGCACGGCGGTGAGCACGCCCACCGGCAGCTCCTGTGGCGCGATCAGACCGCGCGCCAGCGTGTCGGCAGCCGTCAGCAGCACGCCACCTGCCAGGCTGGAGAGCAGGATGAGGCGCGCGTGTGTGGTCTTCACGATGCTGCGCACCAGGTGCGGCGCAGCCAGACCCACGAAGGCGATCAGCCCGGTCTGCGCCACAGCGGTGCCGGTGGCCAGCGCCAGCACCACCACCAGCGCCGCGCGCATGGGCGCCAACGGCAGGCCCAAGCTGCGTGCGGTGGCGTCGCCCAGGCTCAAGCCATCGAGCACGCGGGCCAGCAGCCACGCGCTGCCGCCACACAGCAGCCACACCGCCAGCATCAGCGCGCAAGCAGTCCAGCCGACAAAACTGGTGGAGCCGAGCATGAAGGCCTGCATGGCCTGCAGCGAGTCGGGCGAGAGCAGCAACACCATTTGCGTCATCGCGCCCAGCACCACGCCCACCACCACACCGCCGAGCAACAGGCGCAGCGTGTGCTGCACGCCGCGCGAGAGCATCAGCGTGAGCAACACCGCGAGCACCGCGCCCACGAAAGCGGCGCCAGTCAGGCCCAGGCGCACCAGCGCGCTGCCCGAAAACACACTCACCACCAGCCCAGTCGGCAGGGCGCCAGCCAACATGCCCGTGCCGCCGCCGAGCGCCGCCAAGGCCAGCGCCACACCCAGCGAGGCACCCGATGCGCTGCCCAACAAAAACGGATCGGCCAACGGGTTGCGAAACAGGCCCTGCGCCACCGCGCCAGCCAGACCCAGCAACCCTCCCGCCAGCCAGGCACCCAGGGTGCGCGGCAGGCGAATGTCCCACACGATTTGTTGCGCCAGCGCGCGCTCGGCCGCAGGCGTCTGCGGGTCAAGCAAGGGCGTGAGCAGATTCTCCAACCCGGTGCTGCCCACGCACACGCCCAGCGCCACGAGCGCCAAGCTGATCAACATCAGCATGAGCGCCAGCCCGGTGGCACGGCGAGAGCTCACTGTGCCCCCACGCTTTCCGCTGCGCGAGATGCGCTGCCCCCCAAGGGGGCTAATCCGCCTCGGGGCGGCCCGGCGGTGGATCGCTCTGTTTTCGGCGCTTTCTCAACCAGACAGCGCGCCATGATGCGAGCCGCCTCGGCCATGCGCGGCCCGGGCCGCACCAACACGTTGGCCTCCTCCACCGGAAACACGCACAGCCGCTGCTCGCGCAATGCGCGCATGCCCGACCAGCCTGGCCGCTGCGCCAGGCCGTCTGCGCTGCGCTGGCCGACCATGATCAGGTCGGGGTTCGCGCGCACGATGTACTCGGGGTTGAGTTTTGGAAAGGCCCCAAGCGCGATGGGCACGATGTTTTTGGCGCCCAGGCGCGTCAGCGTCTCGCCGATGAACGACGACTCACCCGCTGCATACGGCCCCTGGTTTACCTCGAAATAGACGCGCATCCCACGCGCGCTGGCCGGCACCGACTGCGCCGCCGCTGACACACCAGCGTCGATGGCGCGCCAGACTTTTTGCGCATCGCTCACACCCAACAACTGGCCCACGGTGAGCAAGACGCGCTGTACATCGGCATGGGTTTTGGGCTCCAACGCCACCACGGCGATGCCCAGCGTTTTCAGCCGTTCTGCCACGCGCGACGAGGTGGCCATGAGCACCACATCGGGCCGCAGCGCCACGATCGCCTCCACGTTCGGATCCAGCCCGCCACCCACAGTGGGCAGGCGCTGCACGCTGGCGGGGTAGTTGGAATAGCGGTCCACCCCCACCAGCCGGTCGCAGCGGCCCAGCTCGCACACGGTCTCGGTCAGCGAGGGCAACAGGCTCACGATGCGCTGCGGCGGTGCCGCCAGCCGCACCACCACGCCGCGGTCGTCGGTGACCTGCACCGGCTGGGCGAAGACGGGCGCTGCGACAGCGGCACAGAACAACACAAAGGCGCTTTTCATCAGGCGCGCGGGCCAGTCAGCATTCACCGCGTTTCCTTCAACGTGAGCGGCAGGCCAGCCGCCATGAAGGTGACGCGCTCGCAGCACGCCGCCACCGCCTGGTTCAGACGGCCGAGCGCGTCCACAAATGTGCGCACATCGCGCCCGAGCGGAATCACCCCGAGCCCAATCTCGTTGCCCACCAGCACCACAGGGCCGCGCGCGCTGGCGATGGCCGCGCACAGCGATTCGGTGGCGGCGATCACGCCCGCCACATCCAGCGCGTCGGCCGGATCCAGCGGCATCGTCAGGTGGGTCAACCACAGGGTGAGGCAGTCGATCACCACCAGCGTCTGCGGCTCGCTGCCAAGGTGCAGCGCGTCAGCCAGCGCGGAAGATTCTTCGACCGTGACCATGCCCGGCACCCGCTCGGCCCGGTCAACCTGGTGGCGCGCGATGCGCTCGCGCATTTCATCGTCCCAGGCTTGTGCGGTGGCGATCAGCAGCGCGCGGTGGGTGGGCGCCGCCGCCAGCCAGTCGGCCGCCAGCGTCTCGGCCCGGCGCGACTTGCCGCTGCGCTGGCCACCGAGAATGAGCTCGCTGCGAGCCACGCTCATGCCATGCCCCCGCCGCCGGGCCGCCCCAAGGCGGGGGAAGCCACCTCGGGGGGCAGCGAACCACACGCAATGGGGAGCGTGGGGGCCACATTCATCATCCATTCGGTCACGATGCGGTGCAGTTGCTCGACGCCATCCGTCAACGCCGCAGGACCAGGCTGCAAAATGTCGGCCGATTTGATCTCGAACACCTGCCCATTGAGCACCGCCGGCACATCCTCCCAGCCCGGTCGGGACTTCACTTTCTCCGGGCGAAACTTCTTTCCACACCAGGAGCCAACAATGATGTCGGGCGCGCGGCGCACGATCTCCAGCGGGTCGGCAATGATGCGCCCCTTGCCCAGCGCCTGCACGGCCAATTCGGGAAACACATCGTCGCCCCCGGCGATGCCCACCAGCTCGGACACCCAGCGGATCGCGCTGATGGGCGGCTCATCCCACTCCTCGAAATACACACGCGGTCGGCGCTTGCCGGCAGCCTGCTGCGCGCGCACCGCTGCCTCAATCTGCGCCAGCCGATCGCGCATGACCGCCATCTGCGCCAGCCCTTCGTCGGCACAGCCCACCATGGCCGCCACCTGGTACAGCATGGAAAAAATCTCGTCCACGCTGCGCTGGTTGAACACGGTCACCTGCACGCCAGCGCGGATGAGCGCTGCCGCAATGTCGGCCTGCAGATCGGAAAAACCGAACACGCAGTCAGGCCGCAAGGCCAGGATTTTGTCCACCTTGGCGGTGATGAACGCACTCACCTTGGGCTTCTCTTCGCGTGCCCGGCGCGGACGTACCGTGTATCCCGAGATGCCCACAATACGCGCCTCCTGCCCCAGGCAGTACAGCCATTCGGTGGTTTCTTCGGTGAGACAAACGATGCGCTGGGGGCCGGGGCGCTGTGGGTCGGGTCGGTGCTTCATGTCCATTCCTTCTGATCAAACAAGGCCGCTGTGGCAGCTAGGTTCGACGCAAACCAGGCGTGGAAATAGCTCGCGCGCAGAGCACCACGCTGGTACACCGCCTCGCCCGTTTTCGTGACGCCACCGCGCACCGACTTGGTGTGCAGCGCAGGCGCCAGCTCGGTCTCGCAGCAAGAGTAGTGAAAGCTGTGGCCGCGCAGCGTACCAGCCGCCAACCCCAACTGGTGTGGGCCCAAAGCAGCCAGCCGCTCCCCCATG
>JBLIJY010000057.1:0-10034 GCA_047636095.1 Hydrogenophaga sp.
TGCGCACGATCAGCTCTTGCTCGGCTTGCAGCAGCTGCGCCCGGGCGATGTCCACCGAGAGCTGGCCCTGGTCGTTCGTGATTTTGTTGGCCGGGCGGTAGAGCGGCTGGCTGGCTGAGAGGGTCACGGCCTGGCTGTTGGTGGTGCCGTCGAGCGAAGCCACCGAGCTGTTGCGGTTGGTCCAGTTGGCGCCAGCGCCCAGGCCGACTTGGGGCAACAGACCGGCTCTGGCCTGATCGGCGCGGGCCACGCTGGCGTCGAACTGCGAGCGGGCTGAGAGGTAGGTGGCGTCGAAGCCGCGCGCAGACTGGTAAACCTCCGCCAGGCTTTGCGCCTGCGCGCCGGTGGTCAGTCCCAGCAGCGCCAAGGTTGCCGCGCTCGCGAGGCGGCTCAGACGGCGGCTCGCGAGAGGATGTGTGGGGTGCTGGGGCGTGTTCATGTGGGTTCCTTGGGCAGGGTCAGTACGTCGGGACCGATGGGTCGCGCTGCGCTGACCAGGCGTCGATGCCGCCGTGGACATTAACGACCTGCTCGAAGCCGTGGTTGGCGAGAAAGTGCGCCACTTGCGCGCTGCGCATGCCGTGGTGGCACAGGCAGGCAATCGGCTGGCTGCGGTTGAGTTCAAGGTATCGCTCGGGCACGCTGCGCATCGGCATGGCCTTCAGCTCGAAACCCTTGGGCTTGATCGACGCGGTTTGCAGTTCCCAGGGTTCGCGCACGTCGAGCACGATCGGCTTCGCATCCGGCGATGCCGCAAGGGCCTGCGCGATCCATTCGTCGATCTGGGCGGGGTGGATGGATTCCATGGCGATCAATCAGTGGGTTGTCAAAAACGGAACCGCGACACTTCAGGGAAATGGCGCAAGCGCGGCGCCACGCTGTCCCAGGGTTGCGCGGTGGCGTAGGTGGCGTCGCCGGTGCGGGTGATGATGGTTGCGCGCATCATGGGCTCCTGGCCGACGATGGTTGCCAACCGCCCGCCGGGGGCCAAGAGTGAGAGCAGGGTGCTCGGCACCTCGGCTATCGAACCGCTGAGCACGATCACGTCCCATGGCGCTTCGCCGCGGCAGGCCGCGAAATCCTGTGCGCAGGCATCGGCCAGGCGAACCAATGCGTTGGCGATGCCGGCGCGCTGCAAATTCTCGCGCGCCGTGCGCGCCAAAGCATCGTCAATCTCCAGTGAGACTACGCGCTGCCCGAGCCCGGCGATCAACGCCGCCATGTGGCCGCTGCCCGCGCCCACTTCGAGCACCTTGTCGGTCGCCTTGATGGCCAGGTCTTGCAGCAAACGCGCTTCTACGCGCGGCGCGAGCATCACCTGCCCGTCCACCGCCGGGTGGGTGAGTGGCAGTTCCATGTCGGCGAAGGCCAGCGCGCGGTGCGCCTGGGGCACGAAGTCTTCGCGGCGCACCTGGGCCAGCAGCGCCAAGACCCGTGCGTCCAGCACCTCCCAGGGGCGTATCTGTTGCTCGATCATGTTGAAGCGCGCTAGGTCGAACGACTCGGGTGCGGCGGGATTCGGGGACGTCATGCTTGGTACTCCATGGGGTATGCTAAACGATGTCAGCCACAGGTGAGGATCTAAGGGCTGAGTTTACCGATCGGCCTCTGCCGCACCGCTGACAGGCGCGCTATCTTCTGCCGAGCGCAGTCCAAACAGGCGGCGAAACCATTGCGCCAAGTCGTCCATGTAGCAATACACCACCGGCACCACCACCAGGGTGAGCACCGAGCTGGTGATCACGCCGCCGATCACGGCCTGGCCCATCGGGGCTCGCTGCTCAGAGCCTTCGGTGATGGCAAAGGCCAGCGGCACCATGCCGAACACCATGGCCAGCGTGGTCATGAGGATGGGGCGCAGCCGCACCTTGGCCGCTAGCAGCAGGGCGCTTTCGCGGTCCAGCGGCGCGGCGCCGTCCAGCCCGTTGCGGGCGCGGATGGCGAAGTCCACCAGCAAAATCGCGTTCTTGGTCACCAGCCCCATCAGCAGCACGATGCCGATCACCGAGAACATGCTCATGGTGGAGCCAAACATCAGCAGCGCCAGCGCCACGCCGATGAGCGTGAGCGGCAGCGCTGTCATGAGCGCCAGTGGCTGCAGGAAGCTCTGGAACTGGCTGGCCAGGATCATGTAGATGAAGATCACCGCCAGCGCCAGCGCCGAGAGCGCATAGCCGAACGACTCGGCCATGTTCTTGGTGGAGCCGCTGAACTCGTAGCGGTAGCCGGGCGGAAAGCTCATGGTGTCAAGCGACTGCCGGATCGCCGTCGACACCTCGCCGGCCGAGCGGCCGTACACGTTGGCGCTGATCGCCACCTCGCGGTTCAGATTGCGCCGGTTGATCTGGTTCGGCCCGGTGCCCTCGATCACCTCGGCCACCTGGGCCAGGCGCACCACGCGCGCTGTGCCGTCGGCCGCGGCGCCCACCACCAGCGGCAGCTGCGCCAGATCGCTGGTGCGCTCGCGCTGCTCGGGCGCGAGCCGCACGTTGACGTCGTAGCTCTCGCCGTCGGCCGCGCGCCAGTTGCCCACGGTCTGCCCCGCTATGAGGGTGCGCAGGTTGCTCGCGACCGCGCCCGGGTTGAGCCCAACGTCGGACGCAATGTCGCGCCGCAGCCGCACGTCCACCGTGGGCTTGTCGGGCTTCACGCTCGCATCCAGATCGACCAGGCCCACGATCGGGCGGAGGCGCTCCATCACCTGGTTGGTCAGGCGTTCCAGTTCGGCTAGGTCGTCGCCCTGCAGCGAAAATTCAACCTGTTTATTGCCGCCCACCGCATCGAGCAGGCCCACGTGGGTCACGCTGATGCCGGGGATGCTGCGCAGGCGCTCGCGCAACCTGGCCGACATCGCGTCCACGCTGAGCGTGCGGTCCTTGCGGTCGGTCAGGCGCACATAGACACTCGCGTACATGCTGCCTTGGGCAGTGCCGGTGTTGATGGTGGTCAGCGTGTAGCGCACCTCGGGGAATTCGCGCAACACCGCTTCCACCTGTCGGGCTTTGGCTTCAGTGGCTTGCAGCGACGAGCCCACCGGGGTGTTGAAGCTGAGCGAGGTTTCGGAAAAATCGGCCTTAGGCACAAACTCGGTGCCCAGCAGCGGCACCAGAAACAGGCTGCCGATGAAGGTGGCCAGCGCCAGCAGCACCGTGACCAGCTTGTGTTTCAGCGACCAACGCAGCGCGCTTTGGTAGGTGTCGGACAGGTCGTCTTGCACGCGGTCAAACCAGCCGGTGACGCGGCCGATGGTCTTGTCGTACAGGCTGACCGGCGCCGCGTATTTGCCGTGTTTCTCAATCTCCGGATCGTGCCAGATGCTGGAGAGCATGGGGTCGAGCGTGAAGCTCACGAACATGGAAATCAGCACCGCGGCCACCATGGTGATGCCGAACTCATGGAAGAATTTTCCGATGATGCCGCCCATGAAACCGATCGGCAGGAACACCGCCACGATCGACAGCGTGGTCGCCAGCACCGCCAGGCCAATCTCCTGCGTGCCATCCATCGCGGCCTGGTACGGCGTCTTGCCCATCTGTACATGGCGCACAATGTTTTCGCGCACCACGATCGCGTCGTCGATCAGCAGACCCACCGAGAGCGTGAGCGCCATCAGCGTGATCATGTTGATGGTGAAGCCAAACAGGTTCATGAAGAAAAACGTGCCCACCAGCGCGATCGGCAGCGTGAGGCCGGTGATGACGGTGGAGCGCCACGAATTCAGGAACAGAAAAACGATCAGCACGGTGAGCAGCGCACCCTCGATCAGCGTCTGGCGCACGTTATTCACCGACACCCGAATAGGCCGCGAGCTGTCTGCCACCGGCTCCAGCCTCACGCCGGGCGGCAGCTCGGCCTGCACCGAGGCAAGGGCCGCGTTCAGTCCGTCGACCACCGAAATCGTGTTTTCGTCCTGCGCCTTTTGCACCTGCAGCAGCAGCGTGCGCTGTCCGTTGTAGAGCGCCAGGCTCTCCACCTCTTCGGTGCCGTCGCTCACCCGGGCCACCTGTTCCAGCCGAACCGGACTGCCGCCGCGCCGGGCCACGATGATGGCGCCGAAGTCTTGTGGGTTTTGCAGGCGAGAAAGCATCTGCACCACGCGCTCTCGGTCCACCGTCTTGAGCGTGCCGACCGGCTGGTCCTGGTTTTCGGTGCGTACCGCGTTGGCGATCTGCTCGGCTGTCACGCCCAGCGCCTCCATCGCCTTGGGATCCAGGTCGATGTTGACCGCCCGCCGTGTGCCGCCTACCAGCGTGACCGAGCCCACGCCGCGCACGTTCTCCAGCCGTTTTTTCAGCGTCTGTTCGGCCCAGGTGGTGAGCTCGACCGCAGACGGGGAGGGCGCAGCGACCCCACCGCCGGGCCGCGAACCAGGCGCAGCGGGGAGCGCGGGGGCAACCGGCAGGACCGCCACAGACCACACCGAGCGGCTTGCCGGATCGAAGCGCAACACCCGCGGCTCGTTCACCTCGTCGCGAAACGCCGGGCGCAGGATGGCGACTTTTTCGCGCACGTCCTCGGCCGCCTTGCGCCCGTCCACATACAGCTGGAACTCGATAATCACGACCGAGCGGCCCTCGTAGCTGCGCGAGCTGATCGAACTCACACCGGCGATGGCGTTCACCGCTTCTTCCATTTTCTTCGTCACCTCCGACTCGATGATCTCGGGCGAAGCGCCGGGGTACTCGGTGGTGACCACGACTACCGGGAAGTCGATATTGGGGAACTGATCGATCTGCAGGCGTTGGAACGAAAACACGCCCAGCACCATCAGCGCGAGCATGACCATGGTCGCGAAGACCGGGTTGCGCAGCGAAACCTGGGTGAACCACATGGCGCTGCGCTCTCAGTTGCCGGTCGCGTGTGCGGTGACGGGTATGTTGGCAGGCTTCGTGGCGGCATCCTCGCTGACCAGCGTCACCGCCGTGCCTTCGCGGATCAGCCCCGCTTGCACCCGCAGCACCAGTGTGCCCGGCGGTACGGCGGACATATCACCCAGCACCACCATCGGTTCGTCGCTTCGCTGCGCCTGCTGCGCAAGCGTTATCGGCTGGTGCACGATCTTGCCCTCGCGCACCAGCTGGATGTAGGGCGCCGGCTTGTCGTTGCGCACCGAAGATAGCGGTACGGCTGGCGCGTCCACCCGATCAATTACCACCGCGCCCTGCGCAAACAGGCCCTGGCGCATACCGGGTACTGCGGTCACACGCAGGTAGATCAACACGCTGCGGCTGCCGGTCTGCACGCTCGGGTTGATCCGCGCCACCGTGGCGCCAACCCGCTCGGCGAGCCCCTCCACGCGCAGCCGCGCCACCTGGCCCACCCGCACCGCCGCCGCATCGGCCGGCGCCAGCGCCGCCTCCAGCTCGAAGCCCGATAGGTCCACCACCTCCAGCACCCTCGCGTCCAGGGCCACGCGCTCGCCGTTCTGCGCCAGCCGGGCCGACACCTGACCCGAGAGCGGCGATTTCAGCACCGTGTCGCCCAGCGCCTTGCGCGCGATGTCGCGCGCGGCCAGCGCCGTCTGGTGGTTGGCCTGGGCGGCCGCCAGGTTGGCGTTGCTGGTGTCGAGCGCTGTGGCCGAGATGAAACCCTGGCGCACCAGCGCCTGGTTGTTATCGAAGCCGCGCTGTGCGATCGCCACCTGCGCCTGGGCCGCCTGTGCCTGCTGTTCGGTCTGGCGCAAGCGCGCCTGGGCCTCGGTGTTGTCCACCCGCGCCACGGTTTCGCCCGCGCGCACCGCATCGCCTTCGCGCTTGGTCAAGCCTTGCAGTTCGCCGGCGGCACGCGCCTTGATGACAACGGTTTGCAGTGCGTGAAGCGAGCCGGAGAGGGCCACCGTCTGCTCCAGTGCCAGCGTCTGCACCATCACCACGTCTTGCGGGCCGAGCTGGTAGACCGGAGCTTGCTGCAGCGCCTGGGCTGCGGCGTTGGCCGCTGCGTTTTGCAGCGTGCGCTTTTGCAGCGCGCGCGTCACGCCCAGCGCAACGCCGAGCACCAGCAGGGCGACAAGCACCCGTGGGATCCAGCGGCGGTTGGGTCGGGTGTTCATGGCGGGGCGGGCTTGGGAGAAATAGGTTTTTTGTGGGCTGAGGCAGTGCGTGGGTTGGCCGGTGGCGCCAGCATGCCGCCCAGCAGCAGGTCGAGCTGGCTGTCGATGAAAGCCTGTGGGTCGATCTGCTGGCTGGCCGGGCAGCACGCAGCGAGGGAGTGTTGCCACATCAGCAGAAAAATCATCGGTGCGATCAGGCTGTAGGCCGCGTATTCCAGCGCCATCGGGCGGAACTCGCCGCTGTCCACGCCACGTTGCAAGACCCGCTTGAGCAGGTCGTGCCCCGGGTTGATCACCTCCTGCTGATAAAACGCCGCGATCTCAGGAAACATGCCGGCCTCGCTCATCACCAGCTTGCTGATGCCCGAGGCCTTGGTCATCCCGATCCTCTCCCACCAGGAATGCATGCAGTAACGCACCAGCTCGGCGCTGCTGCCGGAGAAGTGCTCAAGTTCCTCATTCCATTCGATGAAGCGCCCCGAGATGGTGTGGCGCACCAGCGCCTTGAACAGCTCTTCCTTGGTGGGGAAATACAAAAACAGTGTGCCCTTGGAAACGCCAGCAAGCGCAGCCACTTCCTCCACTCGGGTGGCGGCAAAACCTTTCTCTACAAACAGCGTCAGCGCGGCATCCAGCAGCTCGCCGGGCCGCGCTTCCTTGCGGCGCGCACGCGTGGGCGAGGCGGCAGGACGCGCGCTGTCCGCATCGCTTGGAGCGGTGGCGTTGCAGGAGGGGCGGCGAGGCGGCGTAGGGGCAGACGGCATGGAAGTTAATGACCAATGGGTTATTAATGTACCGCAGCCGCGCTGGAAGCTTTGTAAGAGCGGCATGGCCGCGATGGCGTTGAACAGGGCCGTCAGCCCAATTTGATGCCCACCCGCTCAATGCGCCGCCCGTCCATCTGGCGCACGCTGAGCTCCACGTGGCCGAGCATGGCGCTGTCGCCCACCACCGGCGGCCGGTGCAGCGCCTCTTCCAGCCAGTGGCTCAACGTTTGCTCGCTGTCGCTGGGCAACGGCAGCGCGTAAAACGCACAGAGTTGGCCAATGGGGGTACGGGCGTCCAGCACGAAATCCCCGAACACCTCGCGCGTTTGCACCTCGTCTTCCGGGCCGGGCAGGGCGACGCCCAGGCGGCGCGCGCTCCAGGCGATGGTGGAGCCTTGCAGCAGCAGCGAGGCCAGCACCACCACAAACGCCACGTTGAAAAAAGTTTGTGCCCCCGGCACACCCGCCATCACTGGAAACACCGCCAGCACAATCGGCACCGCGCCGCGCAGCCCCACCCATGAGACGAAGGCGATCTCGCGGCGGTTAAAGCGCAGCGGCGCCAGACACAGCCAGACCGACAGCGGCCGCGCCACCAGCATCAGCACCAGCGAGACCCCCAGCGCTGGCCAGATGGTGCGCAGCAGCTCGGTGGGCGTGACCAGCAGGCCCAGCAACAGAAACATGCTCGCTTGTGACAGCCAGGCGTAGCCGTCCATCGCCGAGAGCGAGGGCCGCACCTGGCGACGCGCCCGGTTGCTGGTGACCACACCCATGGCGTAGACCGCCAGAAAACCCGAGCCGCCCAGCCAGGTGGTGCCGGCAAACACCGCCAGCCCGCCCGAGACGATCAGCAGCGCGCGGATGCCCCCGCCGCCATCCGCCCCGCGCCCCAGGCGCTTGAGCAGCTCGGCCAGCCCGAAGCCCGCGCCCAGTCCCAGCGCTGCGCCCCAACCAAACTGTTGCAGCAGCGAGCGCAGCACCTGCATCGCGTCCAGCCCGGCGCCGGCTGCTGGCGCTGCTGTGGCCACCAGCGCCACGCCAATCAACGTGAGCGTGAGGTAGACCGCCATCGGGTCGTTCATGCCCGACTCGATTTCTAGCGTGGCCGCCACCCGCTCGTTGAGCTTCACGCCAGAGGATTTGAGCAAGGAGAACACCGCCGCCGCATCGGTCGAACCCACGATGGCGCCCAGCAGCAGCGCCAGCGGCCAACTCAGGTCCAGCAGCAGCCAGGCCGCCGCGCCCGTGACCCCGGCACTGACCAGCACGCCCACAGTGGCCAGCAACAGCGCAGGCCGCAACCCGGTCCGGAAGGTGGTGAAGTCGGTGCGCAAACCACCATCCAGCAAGATCACGGCCAGCGCCACGTTGCCCACCACAAAACTCAGCCGGAAATCGTCAAACACCAGCCCGCCCGGCCCGTCCACCCCGGCCAGCGTGCCCATCACCAAAAACACCAGCAGAAACGAAAACCCTAACCGCGCGGAGAACACGCCCGCCAGCACGCTCACGAACACCAGCGCTGCGGCAATCAGCAGCGGCAGGGTAAGGAATTCGAGGGAAAGGGCCATAAGGGGAAGCTATCAGTAATCCTGTTGCAGGCCACGGCCGCAGTGCCTGCACTGGCGCTAGGAAGCGCAGCCCTTCAATGACTGGCACCGTGAGCCAGTCTCCACCGCCCGATACGGGCCAATGCGCTTGAACAGCGAGGGCTGTGCGGCTGAACGCATCGTCGCCGGGGTCGCCGCTTTAGCGTTTTCTGGTCAGCTCCGATGCCGTCGAGTCGGTTTTGAAAACGCCGCCATTCCGTGATCCAGCGGATGGTTCACCAGCGCAGCAACCGTCTCGCCATCAAGGCGCCAGCCGCTCGCGCAACCACGCGCCATCTTCCTGCGAGCTGTAACGCAGGCGGTCGTGCAGCCGGCTTTTGCGGCCTTGCCAGAATTCCCAGTGCTCAGGTTTCAGGCGATAACCGCCCCAGTGCGGTGGGCGGGGGGGCCTGAGCAAGAACTGTGCGCCGTATTTCGCAGCGTTGGTCACCAACACGCTGCGGTTCTCAATCACCTGGCTTTGTGGGCTGGCCCAGGCGCCGATGCGGCTGTCAAGCGGGCGGCTGTGGAAGTAGGCGTCGCTTTCCTCGTCGCTCACCTTCTCCACCAGGCCTTCGATGCGCACCACGCGTTCGAGCTCGACCCAGTGGAACTGCAGCGCGCCAAAGGGATTGCCAGCCAGTTCGCCCCCTTTGCGGCTGGCGTAGTTGGTGTACCAAACGATGCCGCGCTCATCAAAGCCTTTGATCAGCACGATGCGGGTGCTGGGCCGCAGGTCGGCGCCCACGGTGGCGAGCGTCATGGCGTTGGGCTCGGGCACTTCGCCTGCAATGGCTTGGTTCAGCCATTGCTCGAATTGTTTGAGCGGATCGGCTGGTGAGGCGGACTCGCTGAGTTCGGCTTTTTCGTAGCTTTTGCGCAGGTCGGCGATGTTCATGGTCCCAGTATAGGCAGCCGCTGTTGAGCGGTGCTGACGCCGGGTTAAGCGCCAACCGAGGGCGCTGCCAGGTGCAGCAGCCGAGCCAGCGCGCGGTCTTCAATGCCATGGGCTCGCAGGCCATGCAGTGTCTGGTGCGCGTAGTCGAAGGTGCTGCCGTAGCGGCCAACCGAGTGGGCAAAGATGTCGCGGTAGCGCTCGGGGCTGAGCGCACCGGTGAAGTTGGGGCTGCGTCGCGACAGGGTGAAGGCCAGCGCTGGCACTGTGCCTTGTGCGGTCTGGCAGAGCAGCCACTTGGGATCGTAGACCGGGTTGGGCATTTCGCGCGCCCAAAGCGCGGGCATCGAGACCTCGACCTGTTCATGTGGGATGCGCAAGGCCAGGCCCTGCACGCTGCCCCCGCGCATCAGCGCAAACACCAGACCGGGGCGCTCGGGTGTCCCTCGGTTGATCCGACTCCACATCTGCAGGCAGCGGTGGTGGCCGTGCACCCGTGCTCGGCGGGTTTCGACGGCATCGAACTCTGGACGCCAAACCAGTGAGGCGTAGCCGAACACCCAGAGATCAGGCCGTGGACCCATGGCGCGCCAAGTGGCCAGTGTGTCGGCCATCATCTGCGCGCCGTCTCGCTCGGCCGGCACCCAGGTGGTGGGGCGGGGCAGTTGGGGCACCCGCGCCAATGGGAGGTTGGGCGTCACGGTGAGGGGCTGGGTGGGCATTTAGAATGC
>JBLIJY010000058.1:0-9912 GCA_047636095.1 Hydrogenophaga sp.
CCGTTCAGGCAACCGCACCAAACAGGGCGCCAGCACCCGCGGTGACGGCCATGGCGACAGCACCCCAGAGTGCGACGCGCCACGCGCCGGTCCACATCCGGGCGCCGCCCGCTTGCGCCGAAAGGGCCTCCAGGCCAGCGAGAAAGGCTAGAGACGACAGGGACACGCCGAGGACCAGATGCGCAGACGGCGCCAGGATGACGGCGGCAATCGGCAGCACCGCGCCGACCGAGAAGCTGCCGGCAGAGGCCCAGGCCGCCTGGATCGGGCGTGCTGCGGTTGTCTCAGAAAGCCCCAGTTCGTCGCGGGCATGCGCACCGAGCGCGTCATGGGCCATCAACTTGCCGGCGACCTGATCGGCCAACGCTGGGTCTAGCCCCCGACTGACGTAGATGCTGGAGAGCTCGCGCTGTTCAGCCGCCGGGTTCTGTTTCAGCTCGGCGTGCTCGCGCGCCAGGTCGGCTTTTTCGGTGTCTGCCTGGGAGTGGACCGAAACGAATTCGCCCGCCGCCATCGACATGGCGCCCGCGATCAATCCCGAGACGCTGGTCAGCAAGATGGTGCTGTGGTCGACGCCCGCTGCAGCCACGCCCATCGATCACTTGGGTCCATGCGCCACGATCGACTTGTCGCTGTCCGCATCAACCTGCGCCGGCACATCCAGGGGTGTTCGCAGAACACTCCGATTCAACATCATCGAGCGCTTGCCGCTGCGCCTGGAGAATCAGCCGGTCCGACAAGGCTTGGTCAACTGCTGACCCCTTCCGGCCGAAGATCGAGCGGTATTTTTTGACCAGGCCTGTCGTGTCTGAAGTTCGTTGCGCCCAGCGCGCATCCATCGCCAGTAGTTCGATCTTGTCCATAGAGCGCTTCTCATTAGGTGATGCCACCCCGTCATGGACCGGGGCGGTGTCGGATCGAACAGATTGTCGAGAGGGGGAGTCGGTCGGTCTGTTCGCTAGCGCACGCAACGGCCGGTGTCTTCGGCCGCACAAGCCCATCGCAAGCTGAAAGCCGCACCTCACCGCGCCAGCAGCACCGTGCGCGTGTCCGTGTGCTGGATGTCAAGGTGCACAGCCGATTCCTGCAGCGAGCGCACAAGTTGGGCGATTGGCGTGCCAGCGTCTGGATCGGTCATCGCCAGCGTCACCAGGCCACCCGGATGTGCCAGGTGTTCGAGGCTCACCATCCCGACCCACAGTGCCACCTGGGCCTTGCTGGCCGACCCGACTTGGTCGACTTGGTCGACCTGGTAGGGCGTCGGCCAAAGTCGAGTCACCGGGCGCTGCGACTTGTCCAGCGCCTTTTCAAGACTTATGGCTGGCGGCGCGCCTTGATGAAACTTCACCAACACCGGGAGCTGCCCGACGGTGGGCGAGGGCAGCAGCCAGTACAGCGTGGTGCGCAGCGTCCACGGCGGTGGCCTGCGCCACCCATTTGCTTCCAGCTGTTGCACGATCTGGTTCGCTGTGCCGGCCCACTGCACCGAAAGCGGCTCCTCACGATCGCCATCCACCTCACTGCGGCGGGCAGGAAGGCGCTGCCATCCCTCGACCCGCCAATCGGACAGGCGCTCCGAGGCAGGGAGCTGTCGGGGCGCGTACCGCGCGGTGTCGGCTGCATGCTGAGTCACCACCACCGCGGTCCCCGCCAGCACCAGTGCGCCCAATGCCGCGAAAAACAGTGCGCGCGAAGGCAACGGCTCTGTGCACACATGCTGCAGGTAGGCGATGCTGAGCAGCGCCACCCAGGCCGTGCCGAGACTCAGGCTGGCCAGCACGTCCGACAGCCAGTGGGCCCCGAGGTAGAGCCGCGAAAATGCGATGAGCACGACCAGCAACACCGCCACCAGCTCGATGGCAAATTTGACCCTGATCGGCTTTCCGCGCAACGGCAGAAAGGCCAAAAAACCGCAGAGAACGATGCTCGTGGCCGCGCGCCCGCTCGGGAACGAGAACCGGTCGACGCCGTCGTACATGGCCAGCGGTCGTGCCCGCTGAAACGTTATCTTCAGGGTCCAGACCAGTGCCTGTGCGAAACCTGCGGCCGTCCACCAGTAGCCGAGCGTGCGCCAGCAGCGCTGGTGCGCGAGCACCAACGACACCGCGGCGATGACAGCGATCGCGACCATGGCACTACCGAGTTCGGTGACGGCGACCATCATTTGGTCGACCAGGTCCGTGCGCAAGTTCTGCAGGCCGATCAGCACGCCAGCAGCGAGCACCACCGAGTTGCCCGGGATGAGGGTGCCGATCACGGTCACCGACTCCAGCAGTGCCGCGGCAAACACCACGCTGAGCGTCCATCCGGGGTGCTGCGAGAAGAAATCGATCAGGGTATGCACGGGGTGGCCAGGGTGGGATGGGTTCTCGTGACGCGAACGGGATCTCCCGTGCGCACGGCCCGAGCAAGGATCCGCGCTGCGAGCCGCCCGAAGCGGGGCTGCGCATGGCTGCCCAGGTGCGAATGCCTGTGTGCCGGCTAGATGGTGCGGTGCGTCCAGATCTCCGGCTGAAGGCTGCCTGCGGCGCGCTATCGGGTCTGTTCGCCATCGAACATGGGGGCGGACCTGTTCAGCGACAGCTTGGGCGCTGTGGTCCAGGCGCATGGGTTTGCCCTGCGCTGACCAAGCCGCGCTGGCAGACGCACCCGCGCGCAGATGTGCGTTGCCGAACAGACCGCCGCAGCGTTGCGGACTAACGTTGGTTCAGAACCTGCGTCTTGCCGGTTCCATCGGGCGAGGACACGCGCCGGGCCTCTGTACTCAACCAAGGAGTCGAAGATGAAGATGAAGAAAGTTCTTGCAGGCGTTGCGGCTGCCGTCGCGTTGGCCGGCGCAGCGGTGGCTCAGGCCCAGGGCATGGGCCCGGGGATGATGGGTGGCTACGGAGGGGGTTATGGCATGGGCCCGGGGATGATGGGTGGCGGTGGCTATGGCATGGGGCCCGGCATGATGTTCGGCTACACCAACGACGCTTACGCGGGCCTGAACCTCACGCCTGAGCAGCAGAAGACCATCGTCAGCATCCATGAGCAGGCTTCAACGGCGATGTGGCAACACATGGGCACGATGCACGGACAGGGCTACCACATGCAGGGCATGTTCGGGGCCGGCCCGGTTGACGAAGCCGCGACACGCAAGTCGTTTCAGGCGATGACCGAGACACAGAAGGCGATGTTCGAGTTGCAGCTCGACGCTCGCAAGAAGATCGACGCTGTGCTAACCAAGGATCAGCGAGAAAAGCTGATTCGCTACCGGAGCAGCCGCTGATTTGACGGCCAGCACAACATGGAGTACAGCAACATGATGGATTGGGGTGGCAACGCAATGGGTGGATTCGGCGGCTACTGGGGGTCAATCTGGCTGGCGGTGGTGGTTGGCGTTGCCATCTGGGCCATCCTTCACAAGCGGAAGTGATCCAGCGCTCAGGGTCCGCTACCGATGTGCGGCCGGGGCATCCAGGTCGCCACCGGTGAGCTGCTGGTTGGCCCGTGTGCGCAGGCCAGCGGGTGTCGATCAACAGCCATCGGTTTGCAGACCTGAGACCTGTTCGAAACACTTGGAGCCCGTCTGGCGGAAATGGCCCATGAGCGCACACGAACACACCGCGGACACCGATCAAGCCGATGCTGCTGGTCAACCGGATGAGCACAAGGGCCACCAGGATCACCACGCCCAAATGGCGGCGGATTTCCGCCAGCGGTTCTGGATCTCGCTGGTCCTGACGCTGCCGATCCTGGCGCTCTCGCCGCTGCTGCAAACGCTGGTGGGGCTGCGTGAGTCCGTCGGATTTCCGGTTGATCTCTACGTCCTGTTCGGCTTTTCCTCGGCGGTCTTCTGGTATGGCGGCTGGCCTTTCCTCAAGGGCCTGGTCGAGGAGTTCAAGTCGCTCAAGCCCGGCATGATGACGCTGGTGGCGGTGGCCATCAGCACCGCCTATCTCTACAGCAGCGCCGTGGTGTTTGGCCTGACCGGCAAGGTGTTCTTCTGGGAGCTGGCCACGCTGGTGGACATCATGCTGGTGGGGCACTGGATCGAGATGAAGTCGGTGATGGGTGCTTCCAAGGCGCTCGAGGAATTGGCCAAGCTCATGCCTTCCGACGCGCACAAGCTGATGCCCGACGGCAGCGTGAAAGACGTGCCACTGAGCGAGCTGGCGGTCGACGACCAGGTGCTCGTCAAGCCAGGCGAGAAGGTGCCGGCTGACGGCACCGTCGTTAAGGGTGAGAGCTCGGTCAACGAGGCGATGCTGACTGGCGAGTCGACGCCGGTCACCAAAAAAAGCGGCGGCAAGGTCATTGGCGGCGCCATCAATGGCGAAGGCTCGCTGACCATCGAGGTCAAAGGGACCGGCAAGGATTCGTTCCTCTCGCAGGTGATCGACCTGGTCAAAGAGGCGCAGGAAAGCAAGTCGAAAACGCAGAACCTCGCCGACACCGCGGCGATGTGGCTCACCCTGATCGCGCTGGTCAGCGGTGCGGGCACCTTCCTGGTCTGGCTGCTGTTCATGGACCGGGAGTTGGCCTTCGCCATCGAGCGCGCCGTGACCGTGATGGTGATCACCTGCCCGCATGCGCTCGGGCTGGCCGTGCCGCTGGTGGTGGCCGTCTCCACGGCCCTGGCCGCGAGCAACGGCCTGCTGATCCGAAACCGTGGGGCTTTCGAAGGCGCGCGCAAGTTGCAGGCCGTGATCTTCGACAAGACCGGCACGCTCACCGAGGGCCGCTTTGGCGTCACCGACACCTTGCTGCTGGCCAAAGACATCGATGAAGAGACGCTGCGCCAGTACGCGGCCTCGGTGGACGCGAACTCCGAACATCCGATTGGCAAGGCGATCGCCGCGTCGTCGGACGAGAAACTGGCTGTCGAAAATTTCAAGAGCATCCCTGGCAAAGGCGCCGAGGGCCAGGTCGATGGCCGCGAGATCAAGGTTGTGAGCCCGGGCTATTTGCGCGAGCAGAACATCGAACTGGCGGACGAGCGCATCGAACCCCTGCAGGCGCAAGGCAAGACCGTCGTGTTCATCCTGGTCGACGGGGAATTGAAGGGCGCGATCGCCCTGGCCGACATCGTGCGACCCGAGGCGAAGAAAGCCATTGAAGCGCTGAAGGCACTCGACATCCGCTGCATGATGCTCACCGGCGACAACAAGGCGACGGCCAAGTGGGTTGCAGACCAGGTCGGGCTGGACGAGTTCTTCGCTGAAGTGCTGCCCAAGGACAAGGCCGCCAAGGTCAAGGAGGTGCAGGCGCGCGGCGTGTTGGTGGCCATGACCGGCGACGGCGTGAACGACGCGCCGGCACTGGCGCAGGCCGATGTGGGCATTGCCATCGGCGCCGGATCCGACGTGGCGGTGGAAACCGCCGACATCGTGCTGGTGCGCAGCAACCCGCTGGATGTGGTGGCCATCGTCGAGCTGTCGCGCGCCACCTACCGCAAGATGATCCAGAACCTTTTCTGGGCCACTGGCTACAACGTCGTGGCGATCCCGCTGGCCGCTGGCGCACTGTTCGCCTGGGGCATCTTGCTCAGTCCCGCCCTGGGTGCTGCGCTGATGGCGGCGAGCACCGTGATCGTGGCTGTCAACGCGCGGCTGCTGCGGTTGAAGACGTGACGGGGCGGTGGTGCTCGGTCATGACCGACCCTGTGGGCTTCCCGACGCACAAGTTCATGCGCTCGAACACCAGGCTGCGCGGGGTGCCCATGGCGGCATCGGCAGGGAAGGCTGCGATGTCGTGCCGGTTCAGATCAACGCTCCACCCAGACCCTGTTCGCTGAGCATGACATGAGGGTTCGCACGAAACTGTTCGCAAGCGCACTGGTGGTGGGTTTGCTGGCCATCGTGTACTGGTTGTTGCATGAGAGCGGCACGCTGACGACGGTCCTCGACACCAGTGCACTCCATGCACAAGTGGTGCAAATGGGAGCCTGGGGTCCGGTCGCAATCGTCGCGCTGATGATGCTGGCGATTCTGATCAGCCCGATCCCGAGCGCGCCCATCGCACTGGCAGCTGGCGCCGCTTATGGGCACGGCTGGGGCACCCTGTATGTTTTGCTGGGCGCCGAAGCCGGCGCGGTGGCCGCGTTTGCCATCAGCCGTTTTGTCGGCTTTGAGACCGTGCATCGCTGGTTTGGCAGCCGCCTGTCTGTTGGCCTGGTCGGGTCCCAGAATGCACTGATGGGCATCGTGTTTGTCAGCCGTGTCCTGCCGTTCATTTCGTTTGACATCGTGAGCTATGCCGCCGGACTCACGGTGTTGACGTTCTGGCGCTTCGCCATCGCGACCCTGGCAGGGATCGCGCCCACCAGTTTCTTGCTTGCCTACTTCGGCAACGAGATGGGGACCGGGCAAACCAGCCGGATTGTGCTGGCCGTGCTGGCGCTGGGCGGCCTGACCTTGCTCCCGGTCGGAGTAAAGCTGTATCGCGATTGGCGCGCCAGGCAGCACCCCGAACGCAAGGACCATTGACCCTGCCATCGGGCCGATGCGCAAAGTGCGACGCAGGCGTTGCGCGGGACTGGTTCAGCGTTGCCCTAACCCGCCTCCTGTCGAAGGCGTGCACAGCCAAGCAGACGGCCCATTTCCTTTTTAACCACGCCACAACATTTGCAAGCGCATGTCTGCAGCCCCTCGCGATCAACGACGCTGATGTGCCCGCGCCGGTAACGGATATAGCCCAACTGCTGCAGCTTGCCGGCTGCCTCGGTGATGCTTTCGCGGCGCACGCCCAGCATGCCGGCCACCAATTCCTGCGTCATCACCAGTTCGCGCGGCGGCTTGCGCCAGCCGTGCATCAGCGCCCACGGCGTCGCCCTCGGCGAGCACCAGCACATCGCCCTTGACGAGTTCGGCGCTGGGCACCCGGGCCACCGCGCCGTCGCGCATCACGGCCGAGGTGGCGGTGGTCATCATGGCCAGCGCCGCCACCGCCTGTGCCGCCTTGGATTCCTGCAGCCAGCCCAGCACGGCGTTCAAGACCACCACGCCAGTGATGACGATGGCATCCAGCGGCCAGCCGGCTGCACCCGACTGGCCCCGGCCCTCGAACCACCAGGCGGCCAGGGCCACCGCCGCCGCCGCACCCAGCAGGTAGACCAGCGGGTCTTGCAGCTGCGCCAGCGCCCGGCGCCAGGCCGGCACGGCTGGCGCCGGGCGCAGTTCATTGGGCCCGTCCGCATGCAGCCGCTTCGCAGCTTCCTCGGTGCCGAGCGCCGAGATCAGATCGGCGATGTCGCTCAGCGACGGGTCGTCCGGCGGCACAGCAGCTTGTTTCGGGTCAGGCATCGGCCTGGTTGGGAACGTCCCTTGCCGGCAGGCCCGCCTCGTCAGTCCAGTACCCTGCGCGCCCATAGTGCTTGAACACGGCGATTTCCATCTCGCGGGTGAGTGGCACGCTGGCGTCGTACTGCGGTGCCTGCTTCAAAGCATCACGCGTCAGCTCAAGGGCGACAGATCGCTCCGCCCAGCTCACGCTTTGTATCCACTGCGGGGCCACCAGCACATCGTGGCCGAGCCACCAGTTGCTCGTGCTCACCACCACATACCGGATGGCCCAGCTTTCTTCGTCGACGAGCAGGCCCTGCACGTGCCCGATCTCGCCATCACTGGCTTCGATGTGGTAACCGACCACGGCCTTGCAGCTGCGCAGGTGCGGGTCCTGGTCGCGCTGGCGTGCTTGCGTCAGTGCCTGGGCGCTGTCCGCTTCTGCCTGGGCCGCCGAGGCCGAACCGTAGCCGGCGTAACCGGGCAGGACTTCGTTCGGGTATCCGCTGATGCCCCACAAGCCCATGCCACCCCAGTAGTACGGATAGCTGTAGTAGTCGAGATAGTCGGTCTCGTGCTGTCGGGTGACCGGCATGTCGGTGTCGATGTCGGGGCTGTTCTTGACTTTCTCACGGGTCAGCGAGACCGGCAACCGCTTGGCGGCCCAGTCGGGCTTTTGAGTGGAAATGGGCGAGATCAGCACCTTGCGGCTGGACAGCCACGAGCCGGTCTCGACGACCAGGTAGCGAACCGTCCAGGTCTCGTCATCGAAGTAGAGATCCTTCACGCCGCCGATCGCGCCATCGGCGGCGTTGTCACTGGAGACGATCGCGAGACTCAGCAGGTCTTTGGTTGGGTAAAGCATGTTTCTCTCACTTTCGTGTGGTTTGAACGCAGCGCGTTCGACAAGGGACCAGCCAATGAGCGCGCGGCAGGCCAGTGGCCCGAGAAACTGCATGCCCAAGGGGCGAACCTTCAAGATGCGCGACTGACGGCGGCGTGTCTGTGCGCTGGCGCACAAGGCGCCCCCACCGCCGACGAGAGATCCCCCGCGCGCGTTGTCATCGCCAAGGTGCGGCAGCGAACAGTGCGCTTCGTTACTTGAACCTATGCTGCGCTGAGGGCTCGCTCATGCCCCGGCATGGGCGCTTGGTTCGAGGTTCACGAGTTGAAGTGAGGCTTCATGAAAACACCGCTGCTGAAATACTGGGGTCGCCTTCGATCCAGCTTCTGGTTCGTGCCGGCGGCCATGGCGTGCCTGGCCGCCGCACTGGCCGTCTCTGCCGTCGAGCTCGACAGGGCCGTCGCTGGCGACTTGCTGCAGCGCCTGGGCTGGAGCTATTCGGGTGGTGCCGAGGGCGCAAACCTGCTGCTGGGTACCGTGGCCGGGTCAATGATCGCCATCGCCGGGACGGTATTTTCGATGACGCTGGTGGCGCTGTCGCTCGCCTCGTCCCAGTTGGGCCCCCGCCTGTTGCGCAACTTCATGCGGGACACCGTCAACCAGGTGGTGCTGGGTACCTTTGTGGCCACGTTCGTGTACTGCCTGCTCGTGCTGCGCACCATCCGGCGCGCCGACGAGGGGGCCTTCGTGCCTCATCTGTCCGTCAGCATCGGCGTGTTGCTGGCCATTGTCAGCGTTGGGGTGCTGATCTACTTCATTCACCACATCTCGGTCTCGATCCAGGCGGATCAGGTCGTGGCACGGGTCGGCAAGGAGCTGGATGACGGGATCGACAGGTTGTTTCCCGGCGGCCTTGGCAAGCCAGGAGCCGAAGCCTCGACAGCGCCGAGCGAAGCCGATCTGCCAGCAGCGTTCGCGCACGAGGCCCGTCCCGTGGGTGCCGTCGAAGACGGGTATCTCCAGCGGATCGATGCCCACGCCCTGATGGCGCTGGCCTGCAAGGAAGATCTGCTGCTTCTGCTGGAGCGCCGGCCCGGGCACTACCTCGTCAAAGGCCGGGCGATGGTGATGGTCTGGCCCGGGGATCGTGTGACCGAAAGCTTGGTGAAACGGATGAACGCCGCCTTCATACTCGGCGACCAGCGCACCGGGGCTCAGGATGTCGAATTTTCCTTCCACCAGTTGGTCGAGATTGCCGTGCGGGCGCTGTCCCCGGGCATCAACGACCCTTTTACAGCAATCGCCTGCGTGGATCGCCTGGGATCGGCCCTGTGCAGCCTGGCCCGACGCGACAGTCCCTCTCCCCACCGATTCGACCATCAAGGGCGGCTGCGTCTGGTGGCGCCGGGGCCCACGTTTGCAGGGATAGTGGACACTGCCTTCAACCAGATCAGGCAGAGCGCCCGTTCGAACCCGGCCGTGGCGATCCGCATGCTCGATGCGATCGTGCAGATCGCTGCCCATGTGCATCGCGCGCCGGACGCGGTCTGCCTGCGGCGCCATGCCGGCATGATCTTCAGAGGTGCGCGAGAAGCGGTGCCGGAACCGGATGATTTGCAGGCCGTCGAGGCGCGCTTCACGGCAGCGGTAGGAGCGCTGCGCGAGCATCTCGGTTGAAGCAGCGGCGGGTGTTGCCGTCGCAGCGCGCCAGCCATTGCGCTGGCGCACAAGGCTGGCAAGCCCAGGCTCGCAACAATCGCTTCTCGGGCAAGTGCCGGCAGCTGAAGCTGTGTAGCGACCTTC
>JBLIJY010000059.1:0-9884 GCA_047636095.1 Hydrogenophaga sp.
GCATCACCACCGAGAAAGCGCGTGCATCGGTCAGAGCGATCACCGGCTGCTCGCCCAAGCCCGCCTGCGCACACACCGCGATCAAAAAAGCCAGCGCGACCCGGGTGCGCACCGGCACCGAGCGCGAAGAAAAAATCGGCGCACTGGAGAACACCGCCAGGATGCGCAGAAACGGCCAGAACACCGGCGAGACCAGCGCCATGATGTCCGCTTCGGTAAAGCCAATCATGTCAATGCCCAGGCAGGTTCAAGCCCGCGCCCAGACCCCGCACCCGTCGAGCGGTCCGCAGGCCGCAAGACCCCAGAACGCCGCAGAACCGGCTTTGCCGGGCTGCCAGCGTTGTCCCCTGGGGGGTGACGGCGAAGCCGGCGCGGGGGGTTCATATTCACACCGCATAGTTCGGAATCGCCAGAATCGTGCGCCGGATGAACTCCACCAAGGTGGTGAGCATCCACGGCCCGGCGATCGCAAATACCGCGATCGCTGCGATCAGCTTGGGCACAAACGACAGCGTGGCCTCGTGAATTTGCGTGATGGCCTGAAACAGGCTCACCAGCAAACCCACGCCCAGCACCGTGGCCAGAATCGGCGCGGCCACCATGAGCAGCATGTACAGGGCGTTTTGTCCGAAGGTGAGGGCGGCTTGTGGGTCCATGATTTTTTACCGGGCAAAGGAGGCGGCCAGTGAGCCGAGCAAAATATTCCAGCCGTCTGCCAGCACAAACAGCATCAGCTTGAAGGGCAGCGCCACCAGCACGGGCGAGAGCATCATCATGCCCAGCGACATCAGCACGCTGGCCACCACCATGTCGATCACCAGAAACGGGATGAAGATCATGAAGCCGATCTGGAACGCGGTTTTGAGCTCGCTGGTCACAAACGCCGGCACGATGACCCGAAACGGTGCGGTCTCGGCCGTCGCATCGCTGGGCAGTTTGGCCAGGGTGGCGAACAGCTCAAAGTCGCTCTGGCGCATCTGCTTGAGCATGAAGGCGCGCATCGGCGCCTCGCCGCGCGCCAGTGCTTCTTCAAAGCCGATCTGGTTGGCCGAGTAGGGTGCGTAGGCGTCTTGGTACACCTTGTCCAGGGTCGGACCCATCACGAACAGGGTGAGAAACAGCGACAGGCCTACGATCACCTGGTTGGGCGGTGAGGACTGCGTGCCCAGCGCCTGGCGCAGCAGCGAGAGCACGATCACGATGCGGGTGAAGCCCGTCATCAGCAGCAGCACCGCTGGCAGGAAAGACAGGGCGGTGAAAAACAGCAGGGTCTGGATCGGCACCGAGTAGCTGTTGCCCGCCGGCCCCTGGCCGATCACCAGCGGCAGCGAAGCGCCACCAGCGACTGGTACCGCAAGGGGCATGAGCGCAGGCGTGGTGGGCGCACCCGCCTGCGCCCAGGCTGTACCCGCCAGCGCGAGCAGCAGCAGGCCCAGCGCCAGCGCCACCAGACGCCGCCAGAAGAAAAGATCGGATCGGTTCATGGTGACTTTGTGGGAGCTTTGGGTTGAACCAGCTGCGCCAGGCGCGCGGCAAAGCTGCCTGGTGCGGGCGCGCTGGCGTCTGGCGAGGCAGCCGACACATCGGGCAGCGACGCAGACAACGCCAAGCTGTGCAAAGCCGTGATACCGCCCGGCGCCACGCCCAGCACCAGACACCGTCCGCTCTCGCCTTCGCCCACCTGCACCGTCACCACCCGCTGCTGGGGGCCCAGCGACAGGCTGCTCATCACCTGCAAGCGCGGCCCCCTCTGCGCCGCTATGCCCGGCAAGTGCCGCCGGTAGCGCTGCAACATCCAGGCCACGCCCAACATCACGATCAGCAGCACCACAGCAGGCAAAGTGTTTTCGAACATAAAGTTTTGAAGGAAAAGACCGATAAAGAAGAAAGACCGACAAGGCGCAAAGTAACCAAAACCCAGGGCACCGCGGAACCGGCTTTGCCGGGCCGCCAGTGTCGCCCTCTGGGGGCGACGCGAAGCGGCGCGGGGGGAACTACATTCCTCGGGCCGCCAGTGCCGCCCCCTGTGGGGTGACGCCGCAGGCGGCGCGGGGGGTTAGTTCCGGCTCAAGCGGCGCATGCGCTCCGACGGTGTGACGATGTCGGTCAGCCGGATACCGAACTTTTCGTTCACCACCACCACCTCGCCCTGGGCGATCAGGTAGCCGTTGATCAGCACATCCATCGGCTCGCCAGCCAGCGCGTCGAGCTCCACGATCGAGCCCTGCGCCAACTGCAAGATGTATTTGATGGGTACTTTGGTGCGGCCCAACTCCACCGAGAGCTGCACCGGAATGTCCAGCACCATCTGAATGTCGTTGTTCGACGCTGTGCCGCCGACCTTCATCGGTATGGCCGTGGCGTCGAACGCTGGCGCGCTGTCGCGTGCCTGGCTGTCGGCGCTGGTCCCTTGTTCTTCGAGCGCTTGCGCCCAGTCGTCGTTCACGGAGTCGTTCATGGTGTCGGTGCGGTCAGTTGACATAGGAATCTCCCAGCCAGGTCATGTCGTTCCCGCGCAGCTTGCTGCCGATGCGCAGGGCGTATTTGCCGTTGTGTGTGCCGTACTGGCACTCGAAAAGGGGCACGCCTTCCACTTTGGCCTGCACGTTGGGCGTGCGGTCGAGTTCGAGAAAGTCGCCCACCTGCATCGACAGCAGCTGCTCGACTGTGGCCTCGGTCTGAGCCAGTTCGGCCACCAGCGTCAGCTCGGCGGCCTGAATCTCGTTGCTGAGGACCCGCACCCAGCGGCGGTCGACTTCCATCGCGTCGCCCTGCGCGGTGGAATACAGCACATCGCGGATCGGCTCCAACGTGGAGTAAGGGATGCAGATATGCAGCGAACCGGTGATGTCACCGATCTCCAGTGTGAAGCTGGTGGTGACCACGATCTCGCTCGGGGTGGCGATGGTGGCGAATTGCGGCTGCATCTCCGAGCGCAGATAAGACAGCTCCAGCGGGTAAACGCCCAGCCAGGCTTTCTTGTATTCCTCGGCCACCACATCCACCAGCCGGCGGATCACGCGCAGCTCGGTGGCCGAGAAATCACGCCCTTCAATCCGGGTGTGGAATTTGCCGTTGCCGCCGTAGAGGCTGTCGATCACACCAAAGAGCAGAGAGGGTTCGCACACCACCATCCCGTTGCCGCGCAAGGGGCGCACCCCCATGATGTTGAAGTTGGTCGGCACCACCAGATCGCGCAGGAAAGCGCTGTACTTTTGCACCTGCACCGCGCCCACCGAAATCTCAGGACTGCGGCGGATAAAGTTGAACAGGCCCAGGCGCAGGTTGCGAGAAAAACGCTCGTTGACGACCTCCACCGTGGGCATGCGCCCGCGAACAATGCGTTCCTGGTTGGAGAGGTTGTAGGGGCGAATACTGCCCACTTCGGGCACTTCTTCGACGAGCTTCTGGCTTTCGCCGGTCACGCCCTCCAGCAGGGCGTCGATCTCTTCTTGGGACAGGATGGATTCGGACATGGCGGGCGCCTGTGGTGCTTACTGAACGAGGAAGCTGGAGAACAGAACCGCCTGCAATGGGCTGGACGTCCGTTTCTTCTTGGTCAGCTTGTCGCCGCTTTTGGCATCCATCTCGTCGCTGGCGGGCACGGGCAGGCCCATTACCCGGGAGACCTCTCGCACGATGTCGGCCGAAAGCTTTTCCTTGCCCTCCCTCTGCAATATGCTCTCTGAGGTGCGCTGCGAGATCAGCATCAGGATGGCGTTGCGGATGCTGGGCATGTAGACTTTCATCGACTCAGCCGTCTTGGCGTCTTGCACCTGCAGCGTGATGCCGAGCTGGGCAAACCGGTTGCCACCCGTATCGGCGAGGTTCACCACCATGGCCTCCAGCGGCAGGAAAGTGGGCGGCGAGCGAGAGGCGAAGTCGTCTTTGGCGCTCTGGGAAGTCTCTTCGCCGTCTTCGTCGAGTGCCGTGTTCTTCTTCAGAATGAAGAACGCGCCCCCTGCACCAGCCAGCGCCAGCACGATCACCCCGATCAGGATGAACAGGAGCTTTTTGCTCTTGGGTTTCGTCGGTGTGGCGGTATTGGCGGTGACAGTTGACATGGTTTTCCTTCCAGAACAGCCCCTGTTGTCTGGGGCCTGTGCGCCGTTAACGGTGAGATCTGGAAAGGATTATTGGTGTGCTGGCCTGCATCCGGTCGATGGAAAAGGGCGACAAAAGCCACCTATTCCACAGGCTGGGTCGCCCGTTCTCTCAGACGAACAGATCGAGCGGACGGCTGCCATCGGCCCGCAGTGGCTGCGCAGCCAGGGTGCGCGTGGGCAGTGATGGGTCGGCCTCGGTGCGACCCGCTGCGCCGCGGCCCACCTGGGCAGTGGCCCCCCCGCGCTGCGACTCGCTGCCTTGACCTTGGGGCTGGCGCTGTTGTTGCTGTGCACCGACCGACACATCGGCCAGCGCGATGCCGCTGCGCTCCAGCAAGGCGGCCAGCGACTGGTTGGCCTGCTGGGCCAGCGACTGGCGGATGTCGGCGTTGTCGGTGCGAAAGTCCACGCTCAGTTCCTGCCCTTGCATGGAGAGGCGAATGTCCACGCTGTCGAGCGCACCTTCGCCCAAGCGCAGGTGGGCGTGGCGCAGGTGCTGGGTGCCCCAGTGACTGACCTGCGCTGGCTCTGGCTCGGGCGCCACCTCTGCGCCGGCCAGCAGATCGGCAGGCGCGGGCCCCTCGGCCGGGCTGGCGCCCGTGTCTTGTGTGGTGCCCAGCAGCGGCGTCGGTGCCGTGCCATCGGCCTGCGTCGGGCCCGCCAGCATGGCGCTCAGTCTGGCGGTGAGCGAGACCGCGCTGCCGGCCACGTTGTCGGTCTCGCGCGCCGCGCTCAGGTCCATCGAGACAGTGCTGTTGGCCCAGGTAGCGCCACGCGTGCGCGTCGCGTCGCTGCCACCCGCTGTCGCTGTGCCGCGAGCAGATGCGTTGACCAGTGGCTGCCAGGGGGTGGCTGGCGCGCGCAGCCCCTTGGTGGTGTCGGCGGTGCTGCTGATCTTGGCGTCGCGCCGCGTGTTGCTGGTGCGAGCGTCCCGCGTATCGCCCAGCGCTGACGTCGCGGCGACAACGGGGCGGCCTGCTGTGGTGTTGGCCGCAGGCGCAAGGGCCGCTGTATCGATCGCCTCGGGGGTGGCGAGGGGCTGCATGCCGGTGCTGTTGGCGCTGGCGGCGCCCGGCTGGGTGGCGCGGGCTGCGGTACCGGGCGCCAAAGCCGCTGGGTCGATCGCCTGCGGGGTGGCCAGGGGTTGCATACCGGTGATGTCGACGCTGGCCCCGCCTGTTGTTGCGGCATCGACAGCGGGGGCTGTGGCCGTAGCTGTTTTTGGCATCGCTTGCGCCCGCTCTGCGGCTGCTGTGGCGGTGGCACGATCGGCCAAGGATCGCGGCTCGCCCCAGCCCAGCAGCTGAGCCAATGGGTTGTCGCGGCCGTCTTTGGCCGGGTCTTGCTCCTCGGCCTCGGTCTCATCCGAATGGGCGCCAGACCCGCCCGCACTCGACTCGCCCGCCAGCGCGGCGTGGGTCTCGGCCACCAGCGAGAGCAGGGCTGAGAACACATCGCCACGCTCTTCGGGGGCCTTGCCAGCGGGGGCGCGGTTGGCGGGTACGGCAGCGGGTTTCGCAGCAGGCGGGGCAGAACGGGAAACTTCGCTCATGGTCGTGCGCCTTTCGTCGTGATCACGTTTTGCGCCAGCCGCTGACGCAGATAAATGGACAGGGCCATCTCGTCGGTTTGCTTTTGCTCCTGGCGCTGGGCGTTTTGCAGCAGCGCCTGTACTTTGATATTGGTGTATTTGCGCAGTCCCGCCAGATCGCGCTCGGCCACATGCACCTGTTGCTGCGCCTGGTCGATCTGCGCCTGGCGCTGGCCGAGCACGCCGCGCTGAAAGGCCACCGCGTGGTCGATCTTCTGCATCAGCTGGCGATGGTGGTGCAGCACCTGGACGTCGATCCCGGCGCTGCTGCGCTGGCTCCAACGCGTCTGCGCTTCATCGGCGTAGGTCCGGAGCTGCTGCATCTGGCCTTGCGCTTGCGCCATTTCGCGCTGCAGCCGGGCCAACTGGGCCAGGGCATCGTCGCGGCGTTTCTGCGCCAGCTCCACCACTTTGTTCAGGGTCTGGATCGCAGTGCTCATCGGGCGTGCCCTTCGTGGGGTTGTCGGGATGGCCGATCGGATCGGCCCTCGTGCAGTGCGCTGGCCAGCTGGCTCAGACTGTCAGGCAGGGTGGCGGCATCAAACATGTCCTGAATCAGGAAGCGCTGTAACTCGGGGTACAAAACGATGGCACGGTCGGTCTCGGGGTCGCTGCCCGCCACATAGACACCGAGCTGGATCAGGTCGCGGCTCTTCATGTAGCGCGAGTAGAGGTTACGGAACTTGCGTGCCAAATCGAGGTGCGGCACGGTGGCCACGTTGTGCATCACCCGCGAGGCCGATGCCTCCACATCGATCGCGGGAAAGTGGCCCGACTCGGCCAGCGCGCGCGAGAGCACGATGTGACCGTCGAGAATGGCGCGCGCGGCGTCTGCGATGGGGTCTTGCTGGTCGTCGCCTTCGGTGAGCACGGTGTAGAAGGCGGTGATTGAGCCGACTCCGTGCAAGCCATTGCCGCTGCGCTCCACCAACTGCGGCAGCTTGGCGAAGCAGCTGGGCGGGTAGCCCTTGGTGGCCGGCGGCTCGCCAATGGCCAGCGCGATTTCGCGCTGCGCCATCGCGTAGCGGGTGAGCGAGTCCATCAGCAGCAGCACATGCAGGCCGTCGTCGCGAAAGCGCTCGGCGATCGCGGTGGCGTAGCTGGCGCCTTGCATGCGCAACAGCGGCGGTGCGTCGGCCGGTGCGGCCACCACCACCGAGCGCTTGCGCCCCTCGGGGCCGAGGATGTCTTCGATGAATTCCTTCACCTCGCGACCGCGCTCGCCGATCAGGCCGACCACGATCACATCGGCTTTTGTGTAGCGCGCCATCATGCCGAGCAACACGCTTTTGCCCACGCCGGAGCCGGCAAACAGGCCAATGCGTTGACCACGCCCCACAGTGAGCAGCGCGTTGATGGCGCGCACGCCGGTGTCTAGCGGCTCGCGCACCGGGTCGCGGTCCATCGCGTTGAGCGGCGTGCGGTCCAGCGCCTGCACATCCACCTGCGTGATCGGGCCCTGGTGGTCCATCGGCTGGCCTTGCGGATCGACCACCCGGCCCAATAGGCCTGCGCCCAGCGGCAGGCGCAACGCACCGCGGTCGTGCAGCGAGGGCGGCCGGTTTACCTGGCCCACGCGCGGGATCGTGCGGTAGGGTGCCAGCGGTGTCACGCTGGCGCCGCTGGACAGGCCATGGGTGTCGCCCGCAGGCATGAGGAAAGCGCGGTCGTTGGAGAAACCCACCACCTCGGCCAACACCGGCGCTTTGGTGCCGTTGGCGATCAGGCACTGCGAACCCACCGGTACGCGCAGCCCCACCGCCTCCAGCACCAGTCCGGCCAGGCGGGTCAGCGTGCCGCGCACCTCCAGCGGGTTGTGCGTGTCGGCACAGTCGCGCGCGTCGTTCATGAACTGTTCCCAGCGCGGAGGTGCTTTAGGCATCGTCGGCCTCCTCTGGGTTTGGCGGGTTGGCTAGCTGGGCGGTCGCGCTTTGGTGATCGTCGCCCCAGTTCATGCTCAGACCCAGGTTGCCGACCGCGCGCGACCAGCGTTTCTCTACGGTGGCATCCACCGCCATGCTCGGCGTGTGCAGCAGGCAGCCGCCGGGGGTGATGGTGGCGTCGGCCACGAATTCGGGCGCGTTCTCGCCCAGGGTTTCCAGCAGCCCGTCTTTCATTAGTGCCAGGTCGTCGGGGTGCATGCGCACGGTGGCCGGCAGGCCGTCGTCCACGATCATCTCCAGCGCCTCACCGATCACGGTGCGCAGCTGTCGGGTGTTGACGGTGAGCTCTTGGCGCACCACCTGGCGTGCGATGTCGCAGGCCAGCTCTAGCAGTTGGCGTGAGATTTTTTGCTCGCTGCTCAGCAGCTGATCGGCCATGCCGTGCAGCAACTCGCCCATGCGCAGCGCGTTGGCCTGCAGCGCTTGCTGCAGTGGCTCGGCCATGGCAGCGCGGGTTTCTTGCTCGCCTTGCTCACGACCTTGGGCAAACCCCTCGGCCCGTGCCTGCTCGCGCTCAGCCTCCAGGTCGATGCGATCGGTGGCGTTGAGCTCGGCGGCGCTAGGCTCCTTGTCCTCGCTGCTCTCCACCGGCGCGAGGTTGCTGTCCATCGAAGAAAAATGCCAGCTCGCCACCTCATCGATTTCCTCACGCGGGATAAAGCGCGAGTAAGCCGAGGTTTTGGCTGCGGTTTTTGTCGCTGGTTTAAACGAAGCTGTCATCACCGCCTCCACCGATCACAACCGTGCCTTCTTCCACCAGGCGACGCACCACTTTGAGAATTTCCTTTTGCTGCGTCTCCACCTCGGACAGGCGCAACGGACCGCGCGACTCCAGATCGTCGCGCAACGAGGCGGCAGCGCGGCTGGACATGTTGGCCAGCACCATGTCGCGCAGACCGTCTGTGGCACCTTTGAGCGAGACCACCAGCGCCTCGCTCGACACCTCCCTGAGCACCAGCTGCACCGACTTGCCGTCGAGCTTGACCAGGTCTTCGAAGGTGAACATTTTGTCCACGATCTTCTGCGCCAGATCGTCGTCGTGCTCGCGGATCGCTTCGATCATCGTGGTCTCAATCTGGGTGCCCATCAGGTTGATGATCTCGGCCGCGGTCTTGACGCCGCCCAGCGACGACTTGCGCACCTTGTCACCGCCGGCCAGCGCCTGGAACAGCACCTCGTTCAGGTCTTTGAGCGCGGCGGGCTGGATGCCCTCCAGGGTGGCAATACGCAGCATCACCTCGTTGCGGGTGCGGGCGGCGATGTGCTTCAGAATACCCGCCACCTGCTCGACATCGAGGTGCACCAGAATTGCCGCCATGATCTGCGGGTGCTCGTTGCGCAGCAGCTCGGCCACCGACAGCGGGTCCATCCACTTGAGGCTTTCGATGCCGGTCACATCGCCGCCCTGCAAGATGCGGTCGATCAGCAGATTGGCCTTGTCCTCGCCGAGTGCGCGCTTGAGCACCGAGCGCACGTAGTTGTCGGTGTCGGTGACGAGCAGGCTTTGCGACGCCGCCTCCAGGGTGAATCGCTCGATCACGTCGTCGACCCGCTCGCGCGAGATCGAGCGGGTGCGTGCAATCGCCTCGCCCAGGCGCTGCACTTCCTTGGGTTCGAGGTGCTTGAACACCTCGGCTGCCTCTTCCTCGCCAATCGACATCAAAAAGATGGCGGCGTCTTGCACCCCGATATCTGACATGGTGTGTCCTACTGGATGATTTCAGATGCTGAACAGACAAGTCAAACCGGTACTTCGCCGTTGACCCAGCCCTTGACGATGTTGGCTACCGCCATCGGGTTTTCTTTGGCCAGCCGCTTGGCGTCTTCCAGGCGCAGCGCCCCGGGCAGCGGTTGCGCAGGCTCTCCTGGCATGGGCAGGCCTGGGCGCTCTGGCGCCTCATTGAGGACTGCGCTGAGCTGACCTGGCTGGCCGCCGATCGGGGTCAGCGTGAGCGGCGGCGCCTGAAGGAGCTTCACGCCCGGGCGCACCACGCCCAGCAGCACCACCAAGCCCAGTGCCACCGCGGCCAGCGGCCAGGCCATGCTGCGCGCCAGCTCCTGGTTGCCGGCCTGTTGCCACCAGGCGACTGGTTCGATCTGCGGCGCCTTGGTCACGTTGAAGGCGGCGTTCATCAGATTCACCGAGTCGCCGCGCTCCTGGCTGAAGCCGATGGTCTCGCGCACCAGCGCGGTCATCTGGTCGATCTGTGGCTGCGGAATGGGCGCAGACGTTTCCTTGCCCGA
>JBLIJY010000060.1:0-9785 GCA_047636095.1 Hydrogenophaga sp.
GTGGGTTGCAGCAGCGTGGCCTCCAGCGTGGCCGCCACCAGAGTTTCCAGGTTGCGCCGCCCGATCTCGGGGTTGGCGTATTTGGCGCCGATCACCTCGCCCTGTTCGGTCAGCCGGATCTGGCCGCGCACCGTGCCTGGGGGCTGCGCCAGGATGGCCTGGTAGCTGGGACCGCCGCCGCGCCCGACCGTGCCGCCACGGCCATGAAACATGCGCAGCTGGATGCGTTGTGCACCCACGCCCGGCAGCACCGGCGCTGATGGGTTTGGCTGGCCCGCTTTGCTGGTTTTGTGCTTCCCGGCCGCGGCGGTCGTGTCGACCAAGGGCGGATCTTCTTCGTGGTTGAGCTGGTCAAACAGCGCCACCAGCGCGGTCTCGGCGCGGTAGAGCTCCCAGTTGCTGGTGAAGATGCCGCCGTCTTTGTTGCTGTCGGAGTAGCCCAGCATGATGTCTTGCTCGCAATAACCGAGGGCGTCGCCCCGCTGCACCATGGCGCGCACGCCGGGCAAGTCGTAGTACTCGCGCATGATGGGCGCGGCATTGCGCAGGTCTTCGATGGTCTCGAACAGCGGCACCACGATCAGGTCGCAGATGGCGTCTTCCCCGAGCAGGCCGTGCATCAGCCCGGCTTCCTTTTGCAGCAGCAGCACCTCCAGCAGGTCGCTCACGGTTTCGGTGTGGCTGATGATGGCGTGGCGGATGGCCTGCGCGCCGAAGCGCTCGCGCCCGCTGCGGGCGGTCTCGAAAATGCGCAGTTCATCGACCGTGTGATCCGAGTAGCGCGCGTCTGGCACGCGCAGCGCGCGCGCATCGTTGAGTTGGCGCAGCAGCACCGCGCGTTTGGCTGGCTCGTCCAGCGCGCTGTAGTGGGGCTCGATGCGCGCGCTGGCCAGCAGCTCGGCGATCACCGCCTCGTGTTTGTCGGAGCTTTGGCGCAGGTCGATGGTGGCGAGGTGAAAGCCAAACACCTGCACCGCGCGCATCAGCGGGCGCAGTCGGCCCTCGGTCAGCGCTTGGCCGTGGTGGGCGATCAGCGAGGCCTCGATGGTGCGCAGGTCGGCCAGCAGCTCGTCGGGGCTCAGGTAGGGTTTGTTGAGCGCCACCGCGTGGCGCTCGGCTTCCAAACCAGTCAAGGTGTTGAGGGTGGCGGCCAGGCGCCCGTACATGCCGGTCAGCGCGCGGCGGTAGGGCTCGTCTTGCCGGTGCGCGTTGGTGTCGGGCGATTGTTCTGCCAGCGCCTGCATGGGCGCGCTCACCGAGGCCAGCATGGCCGAGACCGACAGCTCGGCCCCGAGCATGTGCAGTTGGGCGAGGTGGTGGCGCAGCGCGATGCGGGCCTGGCTTTGCAGGGCTAGCTCCAGCGTAGCGGCGGTCACGTTGGGGTTGCCGTCGCGGTCGCCACCGATCCATTGGCCCATGCGCAAAAAGGGCGCCACGCTGTGCCCCAGGCCTTGCTCCAGCTCGCGGTACAGGCGCGGAATCTGCGGCAAAAAAGTGGTCTCGTAGTGACCGAGCGCGTTCTCGATCTCGTCGGCCACGGTGAGCTTGGTGAAGCGCAGCAGCCGGGTCTGCCAGAGTTGGATGACGCGGGCTCGCAGCAGAGATTCGTTGTGGATCAGTTCGCGCGGTGCCAGGGCGTCGCGCTCGCTCAGCAGCTGGGCAATGGCACGCTCGGCATCCAGAATGCTTTTGCGCTGCACCTCGGTGGGGTGGGCGGTGAGCACCGGTGAGATGTGGCTGTGGGCCAGTGTCTGCGCCACGCGTTCGTTGGAAATGCCCGCTTCCTGCAGGCGCTGCAAGGTGAACGCCAGGCTGCCCTCTTGCAGGTCGCCCGCGCGCTCGCGCACCGTGCGCCGGCGGATGTGGTGGCGGTCTTCGGCCAGGTTGGCGAGGTGGCTGAAGTAGGTGAAGGCGCGGATCACGCTCACCGTTTGATCGCCGCTCAGGCGCTTGAGCAGCGTCTTGAGCGCACGGTCAGCGCCCGCGTCGTCGTGGCGCCGAAACGCCACCGACAACTGGCGAATCTGCTCGACCAGGTCAAACGCGCCCGCGCCGTCTTGTTCGCGGATCACGTCGCCCAGGATGCGGCCGAGCAGCCGGATGTCGTCGATCAGGGGCTGGTCTTTGTCGGGCGCTTCGGGGCTATTGAGCGGGATTTTGGTGCGGCGACTGGGTGAGGTGTTCATGCGGCAACTGCTGAATTTTTAGGCAATGGTCATGCTAGCATCCGATGCCGCTGCCGGTGTTTCGTCCTGGATGTGAAGCCGCTGCTTCACACCGTTTTTCCTACATTGCCTGTGTCGCCATCCCCTTCCCCCAACGCCCTCAACATCACCATCGCCACCCGCGAAAGCCGCTTGGCGCTTTGGCAGGCCGAGCATGTGCAGTCTTTGCTGGGCGCGCTGGGCCACCGCGTGGCGCTGCTGGGCATGACCACCAAGGGTGACCAGATTCTGGATCGAAGTCTGTCCAAGGTGGGTGGCAAAGGCCTGTTCGTCAAGGAGCTGGAAGTGGCGCTGGAAGAAGGGCGCGCCGACATCGCGGTGCACTCGCTCAAAGACGTGCCCATGGACCTGCCCGAGGGCTTTGTGCTGGCCTGCGTGATGGAGCGCGAAGACCCGCGCGACGCCTGGGTGTCGCCGGTGTGCGATCGGTTGGCCGATCTGCCGCCCGATGCCATCGTTGGCACTTCCAGCCTGCGCCGCCTGGTGCTGTTGCGCGAGGCGCTGGATGCGCTGGGTCGGCAGGACGTGCGCATTGAGCCGCTGCGCGGCAACCTCGACACCCGTCTGCGCAAGCTCGATGAAGGGCTGTACCACGCCATCGTGCTGGCGTCGGCCGGCTTGAAGCGCCTGAAGCTCGAACAGCGCATCCGCCACATTTTCGAACCGGTTGAGTCGCTGCCAGCGGCTGGTCAGGGCGCACTGGGCATTGAGGTGCGCGCCGACCGGGTCGATCTGGTGGCCGCGCTCGCGCCGCTGGTGCACATGCCGAGCTGGCTGCGCGTGGCCGCCGAGCGCACCGTCTCGCGCGCCATGGGCGGCAGCTGCTCGATGCCATTGGCAGCCTATTCTGACTGGTTGGCCGATGGCAGCCTGCGGCTGGAGGCCGTCTGGGGTGACCCCGAGGGCCTGCAGCGCATGGTGCGTGTGCACGACAGCGCTCTGGTGCAAGACCTGGCGCAGGCCGAAGCGCTGGGTCAGCGGGTGGCCGAGGCCTTGCGCGCGGCCGGTGCACACCCGCCGCCGGCAGAGGCCTGAGGCCTTGGCGCCAGCAACCGATTCGAGCCCCATTGCCTCTCAGGCCCGCCGGATCGGCCGGGTGATCGTCACCCGACCAGCGGCAGAGGGGGCTCACTGGGTGCAGGCCTTGCGGGCCAGCGGCTGGCCGGCCGAGGCCTTGCCGCTGATCGACATCACCGAGCCGGGCGATCCGCAAGCCCAAGCCACTCTGGCGCAGCACCGCCGCCAATGGTGGCAAGCCGATGCGCTCATGTTTGTGAGCGCCGCAGCGGTGCGGCATTTCTTTGCGCGCGATGTGGTGCTGCCGCCAGCCCAGCAAGCGTTCACCACCCGATTTTGGGCGCCCGGGCCGGGTACTGCGCGTGTGCTCGCACAGGCGATGGCCGATTGGGGCCTGAGCGCCGATCGCATCGACAGCCCGCCAGCCGACGCGGCCCAGTTCGACTCTGAGCACCTGTGGCCGGTGGTGGCCGCTCAGTTGCACACTGGCTCGCGGGTGCTGATCGTACGCGGCCATTCGCTCGAGTTGGACGATGGTCGCGATGCCTTCCATCCAACGGCACGAGCGGCAGCGCTGCCCGGGACCGGTCGCGATTGGTTGATTCAGCGTTGTGAAGCAGCGGGCGCATGGGTCGGCGCCTGCGTCGCTTACGAGCGGCGCGCGCCGGTGCTCTCCGTGGCTGAGCGCGCGCTGATCCAAGGCGCCAGCGGCGCGGGCCAACTCTGGCTGTTCAGCAGCTCCGAGGCGCTGACCAACCTGCAGGCCTTGGCACCAGGGCAGGACTGGTCTGCCGCCGCCGCCCTGGCCACCCACCCGCACATCGCCGCCGCCGCGCGCGCCGCTGGCTTTGACCAGGTGATCGATAGCCGGCCAGCCTTGCCCGATGTGGTGAGCGCCCTAAAATCGTGGCAAAGCAGCCCATGAGCGATACCCAACCCACCCCCACCCCCAACGCCGACGAGTCCGGCAAGTCCGCCGCCCCGACTCCTTCCGCGCCAGCTGAGCCGCGTTCCAGCGCGGCCGCTCCACCAATGCCGCCCGCCGCGAGCACCTTCGGCAGCCATGCGGCTCTGTTGCTGGCCCTGATCTCGCTCGTGGTCGCTGCGTTGTCTCTGGCGGTTGGGGTCTGGTTGTGGCAAAAGCTGGGTCAGACCCAGCAGGAAATGGCCCGGCGCAGCCAGGACAACGTGGTGCAGGTCGATCAAGCCAGCAAGGTGAGTGCGCAGGCTGAGGCGCTGACCAAAGAACTCGCCGCCCGCTTGACCGTGGCCGAGGTGCGCCTGTCCGAGGTGAGTTTGCAGCGCAGCCAGCTCGAAGAACTCATGCTCTCGCTCTCGCGTTCGCGCGACGACAACCTGGTGCAAGACCTGGAGTCGGCGCTGCGCCTGGGCCAGCAGCAGTCCCAGCTCACCGGCAGCGTGGCGCCCTTGCTCGCCGCGTTGCAAGCAGCCGACCAACGCATCGACCGCGCGGCCCAGCCACGGCTCAACCCGGTACAGCGCGCGATCCAGCGCGACATTGAGCGTGTGCGCGGCGCTGCGGTGGCCGACGTGCCCTCGGTGGTACTGCGCCTCGATGAACTGGCCCGCTTGGTTGACACCTGGCCAATGGCCAATCAAGTTGGCCCCATGGTCGCTGTGGTCTCCTCCGTTGCTGTCGCTGCGGTTGGCTCCAGCCCAGCTGCCAAAACCGATACGCCAGTCACTGCGCAATCCACCATCCCTGGCGGCGAAACTCGCACCTACGCCGCCTCCGAGAAGCCCGAGAACGCACCAGCACTAGCGCCCGCCAATACCCAAGAGCCTGCGCCGGTTACTGGTTGGATGGCCGATTGGCGCGAGCGCTGGGACCGGGTCTGGCACGACGTGGTTCGTGCCAGCCGTGATCTGGTGCGGGTCAGCCGAATTGACCAGCCCGAAGCTGCGCTGCTTGCGCCTGAGCAGGCCTATTTCCTGCGCGAAAACCTCAAGCTCAAGTTGTTGAATGCGCGGCTCGGTCTGCTCGCGCGCCAGCCGGCCTCAGCGCTGGCCGATCTGGTGTCTGCCGAAGCAGCGCTCGCGCGTTACTTCAACACCGAAGCGCCAGCGGTGATCTCCGCTCGGGCCGCGCTGACCCAATTGCTTGAAGAACTGCGGCTGGTGGAGCTGCCGCGGCCCGACGAAAGTCTGGCCGCTCTCACCACCGCCGCGGGAGGCCGCTGATGTTGCGCCGACGCCAGCGGGGCGCCATGCGCAGCGTGTTTTGGTTGCTCGGTCTGGCTGCGCTGGCGGTGGCGCTGGCGCTGCTGGTGGGCCGCAACCAGGCCACGGTCACGCTGTTTTGGCCGCCCTACAGGTTCGACTTGTCGTTTAATTTTGTGGCGTTCTGTGTCGCAGTCGGTTTTGTGCTGATCTATCTGGCGCTGCGTGCTTACAGCCTGCTGCGCGAGCTGCCCCGTCAAGCCCAGCGCTGGCGTGCGCAACAGGTTGAGCGCACGGCGGTGGGTGCGGTGCTCGACGCGCTGTCGCACCAGCTCGCGGGCCGGTTTGTGCGGGCGCAGTCGGCGGGCCGATCGGCGTTGGAGACGCTCAACGGCATGCCGTCTGTTCAGTGGTCGCGGCGACGCCAACTGCAGCTGCTGGCCCACTTGCTGGTGGCAGAAAGCGCGCACGCGCTGCAAAACCGCGAAACCCGCGACCAGCACCTGCAGCTGGCCTTGCACCCCCAGTTGGCCAAGAGCGCGCCTGAGGCCCATGAGGGGGCGCTGTTGCGCGCGGTACGCTGGGCGGTGGATGACCGCGACACCGACCTCGCGCGCAGCCGCCTGGCTGAGCTGCCGCAGGGTGCCGCGCGCCGCATCCAGGCGTTGCGCCTGAAACTTCGGATCGCCCGCCTGGGCGGTGGCACCGCCGAGGCGTTGGATACCGCGCGCTTGCTGGCCAAGCACCGAGCGTTTTCACTCCAAGCCTCCGCCAGTATCGTGCGTGGTCTGGCTATGGACAGCCTGCGCGAAGCGCAAGATCTGTCGCAATTGCAGTCGGTGTGGTCGCGCTTTGATGCGGGTGAGCGCAGCTTGCCCGAGCTCGCCTTGGCGGCGAGCCACCGCGCCCGTCAGCTGGCGGGTGACCCGTCGACCGACGAGCAAGAGCGCGAGCAAGCGGCCACCTGGGTGCGCCACTGGCTGGCCCCGCTGTGGCCGAACCTGCTGTCGCTCAGCGCGTCGCAGCAACGCCAGTTCGTGCTGGCGCTGGAGCCCGGTCTGTCGCAGCTCGATGCCGCTGGCCTGGCTCAGTTGGAACAAGCACAGCGCCAGCACCCTGGCAATGTGTATCTGCAGTACCTCGCAGGGCAGGCCTACATGCAACGCCAGCTTTGGGGCAAGGCCGCACAGCTGCTGGGGCAGGCCAGTCATGGTTTGAAGGACGCTTCCCTGCTGCGACGCACCTGGTGCAGCCTGGCCCGCCTAGCCGAAGAACGCGATGACGAGGCAGCCGCGCAGAGCGCTTGGAAAAAGGCGGCGTTGCTCGATTGAAGCAGCTGCTCGGGCGAACAGTTCCCTGGCATCGAGACGAAAAAAAGCCGACATCACATGTCGGCTTTTTTTGCGCATCACCCAGCCAAGGCCGGGTGGTTGATCCGCTCGTTTCAGCTTGCCGATGGCGTTTCGAACGGCAGCGTCATGTTGCGCAGGTCTTTGCGCGTTTCCACCAACACCAGCGAACCCTCGTCGATCACCGCCACCGGCTTGGGCTCGCGCGGCACATGGATGGGGCGTGGCTCAGCAGCAATGGCGGCTTGCACCTGCGCCACCTTCTCGGCGTTGGAGTTCACCCACTCCAGACCACTGGCCTGCGCCACCTGGTTCATCTCAGCGATGGGCAAGACAAAAGCGCCCACGACTGGCAGACCTTTCGCAACCGGCGCGACTGCCACAGCCGGCTGTGGCGCTGGCTCAGCACGTACAGCGACTGGTGCCACCGGGGCCACTGGCACCACCACGGATGCGACTTGGACTGGCTCAGGCGCCGTGCTGACAGGCACGGCAGGCGTGACGGGGGCAGCAGGCACCACCACAGGCATCGCAGGTGCAGCGGTCACGGCGGACTCGGTGTGCTCTTCAGTCGCAGGGCGCACGAAGTAGCTGCTGCGCACTGGTGCGGTGTCTGCACTTTCTTCCTGGTTCTGGACCGATGCCGTGGCAGCGACGGCGGCATCTGCCAAGCCTGCGGTTTCGTCGCGGGGTGCGCGTTCGCGGCGTTCTCGGCCGTAGCGATCGCGACCACCCCGGCGCGGGGCGCGCGTCTCGCCGCCGGCTTCGCGGTCTGGCGCATCGTTGGTGGGCTTGTCCTGCTGTGCGTCTTCACCGACGTTGTTCACGGCGGGCACCGAGACGTTACCGTTCTCCAACGGTGCCTGTGGCGCGTTGCTGTCTGCGGACTCGGTGGTGCCTGAGCGGCGGCGACCATCGTTGCGGCTGCGGCGCTCACGGCGCTCACCCGTGTCACCACTCTCTGCGGTGGGGTTGTTGCTGGGGGTGCTGACGTCAGCAGCGGGGGCATCCTGACGGGCGTCGCGGCGTGAGCCGTTGCGGTCCTCCCCGCGGCCATCGCCACGGGTTTCACTGCGACTGTCGGTGCGGCCCTCGCTGCGGTTGTCGCTTCGACGTTCGTTGCGGGCCTCGCTGCTGCGAGCCTCACCACGGCCTTCGTTGCGGCTTTCGCCACGCGGCTCACCACGCGTTTCTGCACGCGGCTCGCGGGTGTCGCTGCGGCCTTCGGTGTTGCGGCTGTCACCGCGGCCTTCGCCACGGGTACCACGGCCACCGTCGCGACCACCCCGGTTGTCCGAGCCGCTGCGGCTTCCCCGGCCGCCTCGGCTGTCACGCCGCGGTTCACCCGTGCGGGCTTCATTCGACTCGGCACTGGCAGCGGGCGCTGCGTCAGGCACCCGCGCGGGGGCAGCGGCTTCGCTGCCGCCAAACAGGTTCTTGATCCAACCGAAGAAGCCTTTTTCCGCAGGCACGGGTGCTGCCACTGCGGGCACGGGCGTTGCCACCGCGGGCGCCGGTGCCACCTGCGTTGGTGTGGCCACTGGCTTGGGAGCCGCCATCGGTGCTGGACCGTCGGGCAGCACACCCTTGATCAGGGGCTCTTGCTTGTTGGTGCGTTCCTGGCTGCGGCGCGTGAAGCTGGCCACATCATCTGGCACGTCGGCCATCTTGTAGCTGACATCGAGGTTGTCCAGGCGCGCGTCGTCGTGCTTCAGGCGTTCCAGCTTGTAGTTGGGCGTGTCCAGCGATTTGTTGGGCACAAGCAGCACGTTGATACGCTGCTTAAGTTCGATCTTGGTGATCTCGGTGCGCTTCTCATTGAGCAGGAAACTGGCCACCTCGACCGGCACCTGCACCAGCACCGCCGATGTGCTGTCTTTGAGCGACTCTTCCTGGATCACGCGCAGAATTTGCAGCGCCGAGCTCTCGGTGTCGCGGATGTGGCCCGAACCACCGCAGCGCGGGCAGGGGATGGAGGCACCTTCGCTCAGCGTGGGTTTCAGGCGCTGGCGGCTCATCTCCAGCAGGCCGAACTTGCTGATGGCACCGAATTGCACCCGGGCGCGGTCTTGGCGCAACGCGTCGCGCAGGCGGTTCTCGACCTCGCGGCGGTTTTTCGACTCGTCCATGTCGATGAAGTCGATCACGATCAGGCCTCCCAGATCGCGCAGGCGGGCTTGGCGCGCCACCTCGTCGGCCGCTTCCAGGTTGGTGCGGGTCGCGGTTTCTTCGATGTCACCACCCTTGATGGCGCGCGCCGAGTTCACGTCCACCGCCACCAGCGCTTCGGTCTGGTCGATCACGATCGCGCCGCCGCTGGGCAGTTGCACGGTGCGGCTGTAGGCGGTTTCGATCTGGTGCTCGATCTGAAAGCGCGAGAAAAGCGGCGCGTCGTCGCGGTAGCGCTTCACCCGGTGCTCGTGCTCGGGCATCACATGCGCCATGAACTGGTGCGCTTGCTCAAAGATGTCGTCGGTGTCGATCAAAATCTCGCCGATGTCATTGTTGAAGTAGTCGCGAATCGCGCGGATCACCAGACTCGATTCCTGGTAAATCAGAAACGCGCCCTTGCCGCCTTGTGCGGCGCCATCGATGGCACCCCACAGTTTGAGCAGGTAGTTCAGATCCCACTGCAGTTCGGCGGCGGCGCGGCCGATGCCAGCGGTACGCGCGATGATGCTCATGCCGTTGGGGTATTCAAGCTGATCCAGCGCGGCCTTGAGCTCTTGCCGGTCTTCGCCTTCGATGCGGCGGCTCACGCCACCGCCGCGCGGGTTGTTGGGCATCAGCACCACGTAGCGGCCAGCCAAGCTGACGAAAGTGGTGAGCGCTGCGCCTTTGTTGCCGCGCTCTTCTTTTTCGACCTGGATCAACAGCTCTTGGCCTTCCCTGATCACGTCGTTGATGCGGGCCTGTGCCGGCGCGACGGCGCCCTGAAAGTAGTTGCGCGAGATTTCCTTGAACGGCAGGAAGCCGTGACGGTCTTCGCCGTAGTCGACGAAGCAGGCTTCCA
>JBLIJY010000061.1:0-9768 GCA_047636095.1 Hydrogenophaga sp.
GTGCCGGTGCTGATTGAACAACCAGCGCGGGTGGATGTACCGCCGAGCGCGCGGGTGGCCAAGGAGCGGCAGAAACCGGTCATTGTCGACCTGCTGGAGAGCAAACTGCCGCAAGTGGACCTGCTGGACAACGCCCCGCTGCACCAGACCAGCGTGGACAGCCAGACGCTGGAGATGACCAGCCGCCTGATCGAGAAAAAACTCAAGGACTTCGGGGTCGATGTGCGGGTGGTGGCGGCTTCGCCGGGTCCCGTGATCACCCGCTATGAAATCGAACCGGCCACCGGTGTGAAAGGTTCGCAGATCGTCAGCCTGAGCCGCGATCTGGCGCGCTCGCTCTCCTTGGTGTCCATCCGCGTGATCGAGACGATTCCAGGCAAGAACCTGATGGCGCTCGAATTGCCCAACGCCAAGCGCCAGATGATCAAGCTGAGCGAGATTCTGGGCTCTGCGGTTTACACCGACGCCAAGTCGCTGCTGACCATGGGGCTGGGCAAAGACATTGGCGGCCAGCCGGTGGTGGCCGATCTGGCCAAGATGCCGCACTGTCTGGTAGCTGGTACCACCGGCTCGGGCAAGTCGGTCGGCATCAACGCCATGATCCTGAGCCTGCTCTACAAGGCAGACGCACGAGACGTGCGTCTGCTGCTGATCGACCCGAAGATGCTGGAGATGAGCGTCTACGAGGGCATCCCGCACCTGCTCGCGCCGGTCGTCACCGACATGAAGCACGCGGCCAACGGCCTGAACTGGTGCGTGGGCGAGATGGAGAAGCGCTACAAGCTCATGAGCAAGATGGGTGTGCGCAACCTTGCGGGTTACAACGCCAAGCTCGACGAGGCCAAAGCGCGCGGCGAGATCATTGGCAACCCCTTCAGCCTCACGCCCGAGCAACCCGAGTCGCTGGAGCGCCTGCCTTACATCGTGGTGGTGATCGACGAACTGGCCGATTTGATGATGGTGGTGGGCAAGAAGATCGAGGAGCTGATCGCGCGCCTGGCGCAAAAGGCGCGGGCAGCCGGCATCCACCTGATTCTGGCCACGCAACGCCCCAGCGTGGACGTGATCACCGGCCTGATCAAGGCCAACATCCCCACACGTCTCTCGTTCCAGGTCAGCAGCAAGATCGACAGCCGCACCATCCTTGACCAAATGGGGGCGGAGAGCCTGCTCGGCATGGGCGACATGCTTTACCTGCCCTCGGGCATGGGTTTCCCGACCCGGGTGCACGGTGCTTTTGTGAGCGATGAGGAGGTGCACCGGGTGGTGGCCTACCTGAAAGAGCAGTGCGGTGAACCCAATTACATCGACGGTGTGCTGGAGAGCGCGGTGGGTGACGCCGAGGGCAGCGATTTCTCTGGCGAGGGCGGCGACAGCAACGAGAAAGATGCGCTGTACGACCAGGCGGTGGAGATCGTGATCAAAGACCGCAAGGCCAGCATTTCCTATGTGCAGCGCAAGCTCAAGATTGGCTACAACCGGGCTGCGCGCCTCCTCGAAGACATGGAAAAGGCCGGCATGGTGAGTGCGCTCACCTCCAGCGGCCAGCGCGACATTCTGGTGCCGCCGCGCGGCGATTGAATCGTTTGCAACCTTGTGAACGCCAGCGGATCGGAATACACATGATCAAACGCACCTTGTCTGCCGTGGCCTTGAGTCTGGCCACGTTCGCCGCCCAAGCCGACGGCCTCAAAGCACTGGAGGCTTTCCTGCGCGATGTAGGGGGTGGTCAGGCCAGCTTCAACCAGGTGGTGACCTCGCCAGCGCGTTCGGGCGAGGCGGTGGGTCGCAGCAAGACCTCGCAAGGCACTTTCGAGTTTCTGCGTCCGAACCGCTTTCGTTTCGAGTATCAGAAGCCGTTTCCCCAAAGCATCGTGGCCGACGGCAAGACGCTGTGGCTCTACGATGTTGACCTCAACCAGGTCACCGCGCGGCCTCAGCAGGCGGTGCTCGGCAGCACGCCGGCCGCGTTGATTGCTGCTGGCACCGATCTCAAGGCGCTGGGTGAGGTGTTCGAACTGAAATCCGCTGAGGCCTCTGACGGGCTGGAGTGGGTCGAGGCCAAACCGCGCCAGTCAGACGGCCAGTTGCAAACGGTCCGGGTGGGCCTTCGCCAAGGTGAGTTGGCTCAGCTGGAAATTGCCGACAGCCTGGGCCAGCGCTCGGTGCTGACCTTCACCGGCTGGCAGGGCGCGGGCACCGTAGCGCCAGCGCGCTTTCGTTTCACACCGCCTGCTGGCGCGGATGTGATCCGCCAATGACCCCCCTTTTCTGGTGACATCCCCCGGCGCCACTGCCCATGTCCCCCTGGCCGAGCGGCTGCGCCCGCGCACCCTGGGCGAGGTGATCGGGCAGCAGCAAATCCTGGGCGAGGGCATGGCGCTGCGGCTGGCATTCGAGTCGGGGCAGCCTCACAGCTGCATCCTTTGGGGGCCACCGGGGGTGGGCAAGACCACCATCGCGCGGCTGATGGCCGGCGCGTTCGACGCCCAGTTCATCACCATCAGTGCGGTGCTCGGTGGGGTGAAAGACATCCGCGAAGCGGTTGAGCGTGCGCTGGCTGCGCGCGAGAACGTTGAGCCGCTTCGCACCATTGTCTTCGTCGACGAGGTGCACCGCTTCAACAAAAGCCAGCAAGATGCCTTTCTGCAGCATGTGGAAAGCGGCCTGTTCACCTTCATTGGTGCCACCACCGAGAACCCGTCTTTCGAGGTGAACTCGGCGCTGCTGTCGCGTGCGGTGGTGTATGTGTTGCAGCCCCTGGCCGATGCCGATTTGCAGCAACTGATCGGGCGCGCTCAAGCCATTGGCGCCGTACCAGCGGTGCAGGCCGCAGCCGCTGACCGGCTGGTGGCCTACGCCGATGGGGACGCGCGCCGCCTGCTCAACACCCTGGAAACCCTGGCGGTCGCGGCGGGTCGGGAAAAGTTGGCGGAAATCACCGACGACTGGCTGCTGCGCGTGCTCGGCGAGCGTGTGCGCCGCTACGACAAGAGCGGTGACCAGTTCTTTGACACCATCAGCGCGCTGCACAAAAGCGTGCGTGGCTCCGATCCCGATGCCGCACTTTACTGGCTGGTGCGCATGCTCGATGGCGGTGCCGAGCCGCGCTATCTGGCGCGCCGCCTGATTCGCATGGCCAGCGAAGACATCGGTCTGGCCGATCCGCGCGCTTTGCGCATGGCGCTGGATGCAGCCGAGGTGTACGAACGGCTGGGCTCGCCCGAGGGCGAGCTGGCACTGGCCCAGTGCACGGTGTATCTGGCGGTGGCACCCAAATCGAATGCGGTCTACCGCGCCTACCAGGCGGCGCGCACCTTTGTGAAGAAAGACGGTACCCGACCGGTGCCGATGCACCTGCGTAACGCACCGACCGCCCTCATGAAGACCCTGGAGCACGGCAAGGGTTATCGCTACGCCCACGACGAGGCGGGCGGTTTCGCTGCGGGCGAGCGCTATCTGCCCGACGGCATGGACGCGCCAGGCTTCTACCAGCCGGTAGAACGCGGGCTGGAGATCCGCATCGCCGATAAGCTGCGTGAACTGCGCGCACTCAACGATAACCGCCGCTAATGAAAAACCAATCGCACTGATGCAGCACCAAGCGACCGCGATAAATCCGGGTAAACCCGCAAGCCCTAAGGGCTTATGCGAATGAGCGGCTGAAAACGCCTCGATACAATCGCGCACCAACCCGCAGTCGGTCCTGTAGCAAGGCGCACCTGGCGGGTTTTTTGCTAGATGAAAGGGAGCCGTGCTTCAGCGGCGCCCCATCCCGATCACCCGGAGAAGCTTTTATGGACGTTTTGCTGCAGCAGATCATTAACGGTCTGGTTCTGGGCAGTATGTATGCACTGGTGGCGCTGGGCTACACCATGGTGTACGGCATCATCGGCCTGATCAACTTCGCCCATGGTGAAGTGCTCATGGTGGGTGCGCTCACCAGCTGGATGCTGATCGGGTGGATGGCCGAGGCCTGGGCCGGACTGCCCAACTGGGTGATCTTGCTGATCGCCACCCTGATTGCCATGGTGGTCTGCGCCACGCTCAACTTCACGATTGAGAAGCTGGCCTACCGACCGCTGCGAAACTCGCCTCGGTTGGCGCCGCTGATCACCGCCATCGGCATGTCGCTGCTGCTGCAGACGCTGGCCATGATCATCTGGGCGCCCAACCCCAAGTCTTACCCGTCCATGCTCCCGCGCGACCCACTTCCCATCGGCGGCGCGGTGATCTCGGTGACCCAGATCACCATCTTGGCCGTCACCGCGATCACGCTGGCGCTGTTGATGTATTTGGTCAACCGCACCAACCTGGGGCGCGCCATGCGTGCCACCGCCGAAAATCCGCGCGTGGCGGCGCTGATGGGCATCAAGCCCGATGTGGTGATTTCTGCCACCTTCATCATCGGCGCCATGCTGGCGGCGATTGCCGGCGTGATGTGGGCCTCGAACTACGGCACGGTGCAGCACGCGATGGGCTTCATGCCGGGGCTGAAGGCCTTTGTGGCGGCGGTCATGGGCGGCATCGGCAACCTCGCGGGTGCGGTGGTGGGCGGCATCGCGCTCGGGCTAATCGAGTCGCTGGGCGCGGGCTACCTGGGCAAGCTGACCGGGGGGTTCCTGGGCAGCCAGTACCAAGACATTTTTGCTTTCATTGTGCTGGCCCTGGTGCTCACGCTGCGGCCCTCGGGCCTGCTGGGTGAGCGTGTGGCCGATCGCGCTTGATGCTTCAGGGGAACACCATGATGAAGACAACGTTTGGAAAATTCGCGGTCTACCTGCTGGTGGCCATCGGGTTGATTGCCCTGCCGCTGCTGCTGCAGGCTACCGGCAGCAACTCCTGGGTGCGCATCGTCGATATGGCGCTGCTGTATGTGTTGCTGGCGCTGGGCCTGAACATCGTGGTGGGCTATGCCGGTCTGCTCGATCTGGGTTTCATTGCGTTTTTTGCGGTGGGTGCCTATCTCTATGGGTTGCTGGCCTCGCCGCACCTGACCGACACCTTCGCCTTTCTGGCCGCGCATTTCCCCAACGGCCTGCACATGAATTTCTGGATCGTCATGATCATTGCTGGCGCCGTCGCCGGGATGACCGGGCTGATCCTGGGTGCACCGGTTCTCAAGCTGCGCGGCGACTACCTGGCCATCGTGACCTTGGGATTTGGCGAGATCGTGCGCATTTTCATGTTGAATCTGGATCGCCCGATCAACATCACCAACGGTCCCAAAGGCCTCAGCAACGTGGACGCGGTGACCGTGTTTGGCCACAGCATGAGCCAGCGGCTGACGGTGGAGTTGGGTGACTGGAAATTCACCTTCGAATCGGTCACGCTGTACTACTACCTGATCCTGTTTTTTGTGCTGATGGCCATTGTGATCGCCCACCGCCTGCAAGACTCGCGCATTGGGCGCGCCTGGATGGCGATCCGCGAAGACGAGATTGCCGCCAAGGCCATGGGCCTGAACACCCGCAACCTGAAGCTCGCTGCGTTCGGCATGAGCGCCACCTTCGGCGGTGTAGCCGGTGTGCTGTTCGCCTCCTTCATGCGTGGCGTGTACCCCGAGTCGTTCATTTTGATGGAGTCGGTCATGGTGGTGGCAATGGTGGTGTTGGGCGGTCTGGGCCACATCCCGGGCGTGATCCTGGGTGCTCTGTTGCTCGCCGGTCTGCCAGAGGTTTTGCGTCATGTGGCTGGCCCGCTGACCGAACTCACCGATGGCCGCCTGGCACCTGAAATCTTGCGCCAGCTGCTGATTGCGCTGGCCATGGTGTCGGTCATGCTGTTGCGTCCGAAAGGCCTATGGCCTTCGCCGGAGCACGGCAAATCGCTCGCGAAATGAACGAAAGCAGACCATGGCAGACATCATTCTCAAAGTAGCCAACGTCTCCAAGCGTTTTGGCGGCCTGCAAGCGCTCAGCGACGTGGGTCTTGAAATTCAGCGAGGTCAGGTCTATGGCCTGATCGGACCCAACGGCGCTGGCAAGACCACGTTTTTCAACGTGCTGACCGGGCTCTACACGCCCGACAGTGGCTCGTTTGAGCTGGCGGGCAAGCCTTACACGCCCAAGGCGGTGCACGAAGTGGCACGCGCTGGCATCGCGCGGACCTTCCAGAACATCCGGCTTTTTGCCGAGATGACAGCGCTGGAGAACGTGATGGTCGGGCGCCACGTGCGCACCCAGTCTGGCCTGCTCGGCGCCATCTTTCGCGGCAGTGGATTCAAGCGGGAAGAAAAAGAAATTGCGGCGCGTGCCCAGGAACTGCTGGACTATGTGGGCATCGGCAAGCTCGCCGACTACAAGTCGCGCACGCTGAGCTACGGTGACCAGCGCCGGCTGGAGATTGCGCGCGCGCTGGCCACCGATCCGCAGCTGATCGCGCTCGACGAGCCCGCAGCCGGCATGAACGCCACCGAAAAATTGCTGCTACGCGAACTGATCGACCGGATCCGCAAGGACAACCGCACCATTTTGCTGATCGAGCACGATGTGAAGCTGGTCATGGGCCTGTGCGACCGGGTGACGGTGCTCGACTACGGCAAGCAACTCGCTTCGGGCACACCCGCCGAGATACAGCGCGATCCCAAGGTGATTGAAGCCTATCTGGGTACGGGTGGAGACTGATTTGACCCACCCTCGCGCCGCGCTTGCAGCGCGTCACTCCCTCCAGGGGGCAACGCTGGCCAACCGGCGGCGTTCTGAAACAAAACACTTCGCGCCTGAGCGTGTCGCGATTTAGGAACGATGAGATGGCAACCACATTACTCAAAATCACCGGCCTGAAGGTCTCCTACGGCGGTATCAAGGCCGTCAAGGGCATTGATCTGGAGGTGCGCGAGGGCGAACTGATCTCGCTGATCGGCTCCAACGGGGCGGGCAAGACCACGACCATGAAGGCGGTGACGGGTTCGTTGCCGTTCGAGGGGGGTGACATCGAATACCTGGGTCAGAGCATCAAGGGCCGGGGCGCCTGGGATATGGTCAAGCAAGGCTTGGCGATGGTGCCCGAGGGCCGTGGTGTTTTCACCCGTATGACGATCACCGAGAACCTGCAAATGGGCGCTTATATTCGCACCGACAAGGCCGCGATTGATGCCGATATCGAGCGCATGTTTGGCATTTTTCCACGTCTCAGGGAGCGCAAAGACCAGCTCGCGGGCACCATGTCCGGTGGTGAGCAGCAGATGCTGGCGATGGCGCGTGCGCTCATGAGCCGCCCGAAGGTCTTGCTGCTGGATGAGCCGTCCATGGGCTTGTCGCCCATCATGGTCGACAAGATCTTCGAGGTGGTGCGCGACGTGTCCAAGCAAGGCGTGACCGTGTTGCTGGTGGAACAGAACGCCCAGCGCGCGCTGCAAATCGCCGATCGCGGCTACGTGATGGACTCAGGCGAGATCACCATGACCGGACCCGGCAAAGAACTGCTGGTCGATCCGAAAGTGCGCGAAGCGTATCTGGGCCACTGACGCTGCCTGTGGCGCGCGGACCCGTCAAACCGGGTTGGGCCTGTGGCCGAACGTGAGCGCCAGGGCGTTGTGAGCGCACGCCCTCACACCCGAAATTACAATGGCGGGTTGCACTTTTTGGTGCAACCCGTTTTTTCTTGCCCACCACCATGACCCAAGCCCACACGCCCAACGCTCCGACGGTTGCCGTCGACGAAAACCAGCTCATTTTGGAGCGGCGTGAAAAGCTCAAAGCCTTGCGTGAAGTGCAGCGCCAGGGCGGCGCAGTGGCTTTCCCGAATGACTTCAAGCCGGCAGACAAGGCAGCCGGGCTGTTTGCGCTGCACGGCGAGACCAGCAAAGAAGCGCTGGAGGCCAACCCGGTGCGTGCCAGTGTGGCCGGCCGCATGATGCTCAAGCGGGTGATGGGCAAAGCCAGCTTTGCCACGCTGCAAGACGCGTCGCTCGGTGAGAGCGGCGGGCGCATCCAGATTTACCTGAACAACGACAGCGTGGGCGAGGCGGTGCACGCCGCGTTCAAGCACTGGGACCTGGGCGACATCGTGGCCGCCGAGGGCGTCATGTTCCGAACCGGCAAGGGCGAGCTGACCATCCACGCGGACAACATCCGCTTGTTGACCAAGAGCCTGCGCCCGCTGCCCGACAAGTTCCACGGCCTGCAAGACCAGGAAGTGAAGTACCGCCAGCGCTACGTCGATTTGATGACGGACGAGACCACGCGTCGGCGGTTTGTCGTGCGCAGCCAGGCGCTGTCGTGCATGCGTGAGTTCATGGTCAGCCACGGCTTTCTGGAGGTGGAGACGCCCATGCTGCACCCGATTCCGGGGGGTGCCAACGCACGGCCGTTCAGCACCCACCACAACGCGCTCGACCAGGAGATGTTTCTGCGTATCGCGCCCGAGCTGTATCTCAAGCGCCTGCTGGTCGGCGGTTTCGATCGTGTGTTCGAGATCAACCGCAACTTCCGCAACGAAGGCATCAGCGTCCGCCACAACCCCGAGTTCACCATGATGGAGTTCTACGCGGCCTACTGGAACCACCAGGATTTGATGGATTTCAATGAGCAGCTGATTCGCCATGTGGTGCGCCAGGTGCATGGCGACACGCCGCTGACCTACAACGGCCGTGCGGTGGATGTGATGGCCCCCTTTGAGCGGCTGACCATTCGCCAGGCCATCCTGAAGTACACCGAGGCCGGTGAGCAGGTCGACTTGGCCGAGTGGCTGATTCCGCAGCTCAAGAAGCTAGGCCTGAGCGAAGCCAAGCACCAGCTGAGCCAGCGCAGCCTGGCCAGCCTGCAGGTGCTGTACTTCGAAGAGACGGTGGAAGAGAAGCTGTGGAACCCCACCTTTATCATGGACCACCCGACCGAGATCTCGCCGCTGGCGCGCGCCAACGACGCCAACCCAGAGATCACCGAGCGCTTCGAGCTTTACATCACCGGCCGCGAGTTCGGCAACGCCTTCTCCGAGCTCAACGACGCCGAAGACCAGGCGGCGCGGTTCCATGCCCAGGTGGCCAGCAAAGACGGTGGTGACGATGAGGCCATGCACTTCGACGCCGACTTCATCCGCGCGCTCGAATACGGCATGCCGCCAGCAGGTGGCTGCGGTATCGGCATCGACCGCCTCATGATGCTGCTGACCGACAGCCCGAGCATCCGCGACGTGATCCTGTTCCCCGCCCTGCGCCGCGAGGCCTGAGCCCGGCGCCTCTTCAGCGCCAGGCCAGCGCCAGCACCAAGCCCAGCAGGCTCGCTGCCGACAACCCCCACCAGGCCTGGCGCATGCGCCTGGTCAAGGGGGATCGGCCGGAGAAGTCGTATTTGAAATGCTCCGAAAACACGCGAGTCGGTGGCACGCCACCTGCCACCAGCGCGGTCTCCACCGCGTCCATCATGGGCTCGGGCCCGCAGACCAAGTGGCATGCGGTGTCGGCCACCGGTGCCACGGCTGGGTGAGCCAGTGCCTGTGCCAAGCCGTTCGCATCGAGCCGTCCGGTGAGGCCTTCCCACTCGGCATCCGGCTGCTCGACCATGGGCAGCAACTGGAAGTCGGGCAGGGCATCGGCGCCTGAGAGCGCCACCACATCCACCATTTGTTTGCGGTGTCTGTCGGCGTAGATCAGGCGCAGCGGGCGGCGGTCTTGCCGCGCTACCGCATCGGCCAGCAGACTCACAAAGGGCGCCACGCCGATGCCGCCGGCGTGCATCACCACGGCCGTGGCGTCGGCCGGCATGTCGAATCGGCCATGCGGCCCGTCCAGGTAGGCGGTATCGCCCACCGCGCGATCGGCGAGGC
>JBLIJY010000062.1:0-9722 GCA_047636095.1 Hydrogenophaga sp.
TATTGCAAAAAGTGCTCGTATTTGCCCTGCAACAGCAAGCGCACGCGCACCCCGCGCGCAGCGGCAAGCGTGAGCGCGCGGCGTAGCTTGCGCCCCGGAATGAAGTAGGCATTGGCGATCACGATGTGCTCGCGCGCGCCGCCAATCGCCTTGAGGTAGTCGCGCTCGATGTCGTGCCGGTGGCTCACGTTGTCGCGCAGAATCAGCGCGGCGCGTGCATCGTCAACGCCTAGCAGCACCTCGGTTGCATCATCGAGGACCTCCGTATCCCCGTTGCTGATGCCGAGCCGACGACGCCTCAGACCGGTACCCGCTTCGAACTTCGCCAGCAGCCGCGAAAAATCTCCTACCGGATTGGTCTCGCGCAAGGCCTCCCAAGCGGCGCGAAACTCGCGCTGGCGCGCCTTGTGCACCGCTTGCAAGCGCCACCAAAGCTGCTCCATGGTCTCGGTCATTTCCATCACCAATGGGCCGGCGACACGCAGCGAAAAATCGAGGCGCGGCGCGCTCAGGCGACCCAGCGCCACATCATCTTGGTCGTCGATGATGTTGATGCCGCCACAAAACCCCACCGTGCCGTCGATGACGCACAGCTTGCGGTGCAGCCGGCGCCAGTTGTTCGGTATCAAGATGCCAAGGCGTCCCATGGGCGCATACACTCGCCAGCGCACACCCGCTTGGGCAAAGCGCTGCTGCCATTGAGCTGGCACGCTGGGCGTGCCCACCCCATCGATCACCAGACGCACCCGCACACCCCGGCGTGCGGCGCGCTCCAACGCCTCGGCCACGTTCAGCGCCTCGCCGGCAAACTCGAAAATGTAGGTTTCCAGGTGCACCAACGAGCGCGCCATGTCCATGGCGGCCACCAGAGCCGGGAACAAAGCGGTGCCCCCTTCGAGCAGCAGCAACTGGTGACCGCCCTGCATGTTGCCCCGGCGAGGCTGAAGCGAGGCGGGAGATGCTTGCGGCACTACAGCTCCAGCTCGGCGATCAGCGGCAGGTGGTCCGACATGCGCGTCCAGCTGCGGCCGTGTGGCACGTGAGCGGTCAGCGGGCGCAGGCCGCGCACATAAATGCGGTCCAGGTGCAACAGCGGCAGGCGTGCGGGGTAGGTGGGCAGGCGCATGGTGTCGAAGGTCCTCAAATCGAGGTCGGCCATGGGCCTGAGCAGCTTGGCACCCCAGTCGTTGAAATCGCCCGCCACGATCAGCGGCGCTGTGGGTGGCAGCTCGCGGGCGATGAACTCGCCCAGGCGCTTGACCTGGCGCTCGCGCCCGGCGTGGATGAGCCCAAAGTGCACCACCACCACATGCACCTCCACCCCCTCCACCAGCAACTGCGCGTGCAGCAGGCCGCGCTGCTCGAAACGGTGGTCGGACACATCGGAATGGGAGCTGCCGAGCACCGGCCAACGCGAGAGCAGCGCGTTGCCGTGCTCGCCGTGGCGGGTGGTCGCGTTGGTGCGGTACACCGACTCGTATCCCTCAGGCGAGAGGTAACCGGCCTGATCGAGATCGGGCCAGCGGGTGAACAGCTTTTCTAACTTGCGGTTGTGCTGGCGAACCTCTTGCAAGCACACGATATCGGCATCGAACTGCTCGACCGCGTGCGCGAGATTGTGGATCTCCAGCCGGCGCGACGGGCCAAGGCCCTGCACGCCTTTGTGGATGTTGTAGGTAGCGACGCGAACAATGCTCATGGGTTCATCATGTCATCAAGGCTGACAATCCCATGCGCCATGGCGCAGAGTCAGCCGCAACGCGCCTCCAGGCTGGCGAGCCGAGGCAGCCAGCCGATGGCCTCGGCGTTGGATGGCGAGAAGCAACGTTCAGCGGCCTGTGCCCAGGGCAGCCAGATCTGGTCGCGGTGCTCGCGTGCGCTTAAGTGCACTGGCGAGGGCGCCGGCACGCAAAGGCCGAAAAGGTGCTCGGTGTTGTGGCTGACCGTTGGCGCATAGCGGTAGCGCCACTGCGGATAAATCTCATACACGTTCTCCAGCCCCCAGTCGTGCAACCGGTTGCCCAGGGCCCAGGCGTCGATACCGGTTTCCTCCATCACCTCGCGCACCGCCGTGGCCTCGAAGGTTTCTTGCTCGTCGTCCTTGGCACCCGTCACCGATTGCCAGAAACCCGGCACGTCAGCGCGCTCAATCAGCAGCACCTCCAGCGCTGGCGTGTGAATCACCACCAGCACCGACTGGGGAATTTTGTAGGGACGCTGAGCCACCACCACCGAGATCACCGCAGCCCAGGCGCTGCGCGCTGCCACAGGCGCCAGAGCGACCAAGCACGCATCGGCAAAGTGATCAAGCGAGCGGGCTTGCGCACCACCCAGACCACACCCAGGGCAACGGCCGGCAGCAAGACCGCCAGCGGCCTTGTGCGCAGCCAAATCCAGGCGTCTTGCGTGCGATCAGCCACGGTGAAGGCGGGCGCAACACCACGCAGGTCGGCGTTCAGCGCGTCGCGCAATGCCGCTGATCGCATGACCAGCAGCTGTCGACGCTGCGCGAGTGGTTCAGCCGAGCGCGCCATCGTTCAGGACCGCAACCGGTTGCGGTCCTGCTGCAACTCAGCCAGACTCGCTGCAAACAGGGCCGAACCACGCTGGACCCGCTGGTAGGCCAGCCAAGCGGCCACCCCACCGAGCGACAAGAACAGTGTGGCGAACACCGCCAGCGCCAGCAGCCGCTGCGACTCCCACAGGGCGACCGTGATCAGGATGGCCAAAAACCACAACCCCAGAGCGAGCAGAATCACCGCCACCACGCCATAAAGCAGCAGGCTGACCACACGCACCACCTCCTCCTGCGCCTCCACGCTCAGCAGTTCCAGCCGGACCTGCAGCAACGTCAGCACGGTCCCAGCCAAGCCCTTGAGCGAGGCGGCTAGGCGCCGCGGCGAGGTTGCATTCATGCGGATCAGCGACGGCTGATGAGCAGGCCGATGACCAAGCCCATGCTCGCAGCGGTGCCGATCGCCAGCCACGGGTGCTCGTGCACGTAGTCGTCGGTGACGCGCGCCGCTTCTTTGGTCTTGACCTTGACCGCGTCTTCGATGTCGCCCAGCTTGTGGCGCGCATCCATCAAGTTGCTGCGAATGCGCTCGCGCAACTCAACGACTTTGCCTTCGGTTTGGCCAGCGGTGGCCTGCAACAGCTCTTCGGTATCCGCAATCACGCGCTGCAGATCGCGAACCAGTTTTTCCTTGCTGATCTGGTTGTCGTTGGCGGTATCGTTCATGGTGGTTCTCCGTGGGTTGAAAAAACTGCGTACAGCATCGCACAAAAATGCTCTTGACCGGTCGCGCGAACCGCTCGCGGGTTCCCGATGTCAGTCGTCGGCGGAGAAATCGGCGTCGATGCGCTTGCGCTGGTAGGTCGCGGCCACCGAAACGCCCAAATCGTGCTTGATCATGAGATCGGCAAGTCGGGCGCCATTGAGGATGACAATTTTGTAGAGCAGCGATAGCGAACCGAGCCCTGGCGGCAGATCTATTCAACGCCAAGAAGAAAAAAAGGGCGCTGAAACAGCGCCCTCTTATTCTGCCGCCTGAGAAGCTCAGGCCGCCTTCACCGCGTCCGGGTTGCGCACCCGAATGTGCAGCTCGCGGAGCTGCTTTTCCTCGACCAGCGAAGGGGCCTGGGTCAGCAGGCATTGGGCGCGCTGGGTTTTGGGGAAGGCGATCACATCGCGGATCGACTCGGCGCCGGTCATCAGCGTGACAACGCGGTCCAGGCCAAAGGCCATGCCGCCGTGCGGCGGCGCGCCGTACTGCAATGCGTCAAGCAGAAAGCCGAATTTGAGCTGGGCTTCCTCGGGCTTGATCTTGAGCGCGTCGAACACTTTTTGCTGCACCGCAGCGGTGTGGATACGCACCGAACCCCCACCGATCTCCCAGCCGTTCAACACCATGTCGTAGCCCTTGGCGATGCACTTCTCGGGCGCAGTGACCATCCAGTCTTCGTGACCGTCTTTGGGCGCGGTGAACGGGTGGTGCACAGCGGTCCAGCGGTCGGCTTCCTCGTCGTGCTCGAACATGGGGAAGTCCACCACCCACAGCGGCGCCCAGCGGTCTTCGAACAAACCATTTTTCTTGCCTAAGGCGCTGTGCCCAATCTTCAGCCGCAGCGCGCCGATGGCGTCGTTGACGACCTTGGCTTTGTCAGCACCAAAGAACAGGATGTCGCCGTTTTGCGCGCCGGTGCGCTTCAAAATTTCGGCCAACGCGGCGTCGTGGATGTTTTTGACGATGGGGCTCTGCAAACCGTCGCGGCCCTTCGCCACTTCGTTGACCTTGATCCAGGCCAGGCCCTTGGCGCCGTAGATCTTCACAAACTCGGTGTAGGCGTCGATCTCGCTGCGCGGCATCTCCGCACCACCGCGCACACACAAGGCCACCACCCGCCCACCAGCCATCTGCGCCGGGGCGGAGAACACCTTGAAGTCCACATCGGCCATCACATCGGTGAGTTCGGTGAATTCCAGCTTGACCCGCAAGTCGGGCTTGTCGGATCCGAAGCGGTGCATGGCCTCGCTGTAGGCCATCACCGGAAACTCGCCCAAGTCCACGTTGAGTGTGTTCTGGAACACGATCTGCACCATGTTCTGAAACATGTCGCGGATCTCCTGCTCGCTCAAGAACGAGGTCTCGATATCGATCTGGGTGAACTCGGGCTGGCGATCAGCGCGCAGGTCTTCGTCGCGGAAACACTTGGTGATCTGGTAGTAGCGGTCGAAACCGGCGACCATCAGCAGCTGCTTGAACAGTTGCGGGCTTTGCGGCAATGCGAAGAAATGGCCATCGTGCACGCGGCTGGGCACCAGATAGTCGCGCGCGCCCTCGGGCGTGCTCTTGGTGAGCATCGGGGTTTCGATGTCGATGAAGCCGTTGGCGTCCAGGAACTTGCGCACCTCCATCGCCACGCGGTAGCGCAGCTTGAGGTTGTTCTGCATGTAGGGACGGCGCAGGTCGAGCACGCGGTGCGTCAGGCGGGTGGTCTCGCTGAGGTTGTCATCGTCGAGCTGAAACGGCGGCGTCACCGAGGGGTTGAGCACCTTCAACTCGTGGCACAGCACCTCGATCTGACCGCTTTTCAGCTTCTCATTCGTGGTGCCGGCCGGCCGGGCGCGCACCACGCCAATGACTTGAACACAAAACTCGTTGCGCACATCTTCAGCGGTGGCAAACATCTCGGCGCGGTCCGGATCGCACACCACCTGCACATAGCCTTCGCGGTCGCGCAGATCGATGAAGATCACGCCACCATGGTCGCGGCGGCGGTTCACCCAGCCGCACAGGGAAACGGTCTGGCCCAGTTGGGCTTCGGTCACCAGACCGCAGTAGTGGGAGCGCATGGACATCTCAGGTTTCTTTCAGCAGAAGCGCCGCGGTGCGCGGCGGGGAAATCATTGGGCAAATGGGAACGGGGAGAGACATATCGTGTGCGCCAGACGCCGTGGTCCCTAGCGCAGGGCGGCTTCACATCGGCACCACCGGCTTGGGCTTGGTTCCGATGTTCTTCGGACCCCCCGGCACGATCACACCCATGGACACGATGTAAGTGAGCGCTTCGTCCACGCTCATCTTCAGCTCCACACAATCTGCCTTGCGCAGCAGCACAAAATAGCCACCGGTGGGGTTGGGCGTGGTGGGCACAAACACACTTTGGAACTCGTCGGCCAGTGAGGCGGGTGACCCCTGAGCCTGCAACTGGCGCAACAAATCGCCGCTGGGGGTCCCCGTGAGAAAGGCGATCGTCCACATGCCTTCGTGGGGCCACTGCACCAGCAAGGCCTGGCGAAAGGCGTTGCCTTTCTCAGAAAACAGCGTGTCCGACACCTGCTTGACACCCGAATAAATCGAGCGCACCACCGGAATGCGGTGCAGCAGCGCATGCCACCAGGTGACCAGGCGGTTGCCGATGAAGTTGGACGCCAGCGCGCCGATGGACAAGACCACGATCAGCGCAAACGCCACGCCCAGACCGGGCACATGCATACCGATCAACTGATCGGGGTGCCAGCTCACCGGCAGGATGTTCAGGGTTTGGTCCAGCGTGGAGACCACCCACTCCAGCACCCACAGAGTAATGATGAGAGGCACCAGCACCAGCAGGCCCGACAGCAGCCATTTGCGCAAAGACGGCATGGCGGTTGGGCTCGGCTCAGCTGGTGCTGGAGGAGGACGATGGGCTGGGTGCGGGCGGTGCGGCAGCAGGAGCAGCGGCGGCCGACGGTGTGGTTGCGGGGGCTGGGCTGGCACCCTCTGCGGGCTTGACAGGGCTGGCGCCCTCACCCGTGCCTTTGCCTTCGCCTTCACTTTGACCTTCGCCCTTGCCCGCCGCAGGGGCGCCGCCGGTGTTGCCATTGCGAAAATCGGTCACATACCAGCCCGAGCCCTTAAGCTGAAAACCAGCGGCGGTGAGCTGTTTCTGGAAACTGGCCTGGCTGCACGCGGGGCACACCGTGAGCAACGCGTCGGACATTTTCTGCAAAACGTCTTTGGCATGACCGCAGGCGGTGCACTTGTAGGCGTAGATTGGCATGGGGAAACCTAGGTCGGAAAACAGCGGGGCCGTCAAACACAGGGCATTGCCCGCGCAGCAGCGAAACCCGCCATTATAAATTGAGGCTTGGGTTTCAGACCACGAGCCCCAAGCCAAGGGCAGCGGCGAACGCCGCCGCTACCAGATCCGCAAACGCGTGATCAGCTGCATCACCAGCAGACCGATCAGAAAGCCCACACCGCCCCAGATCACCGATTGAAGCAGCCGATTGGTGCGCCGCTGTTCGATCAGCAAAGCATCGAGATCGCGCCTCAGCTCATGCGGCCTGTGCGCCAGGTAATCGTTGAGCAAGCGCGGCAGGGCGGGAATCAGCTTGGCGTAGTGCGGCGCCTCGGCCTTGAGTTGTTGCAGCAGCTTTTGTGGCCCCACCTGCTCCAGCATCCACTTCTCCAAGAAAGGCTTGGCCGTGTTCCACAGGTCCAGCTCCGGGTCCAGATCGCGGCCCAGACCCTCGATGTTGAGCAGCGTTTTCTGCAGCAGCACCAACTGCGGCTGGATTTCCACCTGGAAGCGGCGCGAGGTCTGAAACAGGCGCATCAGCACCATGCCGAGCGAAATTTCTTTCAGCGGCCGGTCGAAGTAGGGTTCACAGACAGCGCGGATCGCACCCTCGAGTTCATCGATCCGGGTGTCGGCTGGCACCCAGCCGCTCTCCACATGCAACTCGGCCACACGCTTGTAATCGCGGCGAAAGAAGGCGGTGAAGTTCTGCGCCAAGTATTCCTTGTCGAACTCGGTCAACGTGCCCACGATGCCAAAATCGAGCGAGATGACCCGGCCGAAGGTGGCGGGATCGACACTCACCTGAATGTTGCCCGGGTGCATATCGGCATGGAAAAAGCCGTCGCGAAACACCTGGGTAAAGAAGATCGTCACGCCGTCGCGCGCCAGTTTGGGAATGTCCACGCCAAGCCGGCGCAACTCGGCCACCTTGTTGATGGGCAGGCCGTGCATGCGCTGCATCACCATCACCTCGGTGTGGCAGTAGTCCCAAAACATTTCAGGAATGAGCACCAGATCGAGGCCAGCCATGTTGCGGCGCAGTTGAGCGGCGTTGGACGCTTCGCGCAACAAATCGAGCTCTTCGTGCAGGTACTTGTCGAATTCGCCCACCACCTCGCGTGGCTTGAGGCGCTTGCCATCGGCCGATAGCTTCTCCACCCAACCGGCCATCATGCGCATCAGGCCCAGGTCTTTTTCGATCGCTGGCAGCATGTTGGGCCGCAACACCTTCACCGCTACCTCACGCCCGCCTTGGCGCCCGTCGCGCAGCGTGGCGAAATGCACCTGGGCGATCGAGGCACTGGCCACAGGCACCTGTTCGAAGTGGGAAAACACGGCATCCAGCGGCTTGCCAAACGCGCGCTCAATGGTGGCCACCGCCACCGCACTCGGAAACGGTGGCACACGGTCTTGCAGCAGCGCCAGCTCGTCGGCGATGTCGGGTGGCAGCAGGTCGCGCCGGGTGGACAGCACCTGCCCGAATTTCACAAAAATAGGCCCCAAGCGCTCCAGCGCCTGGCGCAGCCGCACGCCGCGCGGCGAATCCAGCTTGCGGCCAAAGCGCACGATGCGCGTGAGTCGACGCAGCCACGGATGCTGGAAGCTGGAGAGCACCAGCTCATCCAGCCCGTAACGCAACACCACCCAGACGATGAAAGCGCCGCGGTAAAGACGCGTCATGCGCTGCCGCTCTCACCGCCACTGGATGCGCCAGCGCTGCTGGCACCGCCAGCGCCCGGTGGCCGCGCTGCGCCCGGGCCAAACGGCGGACGCGGCACGCGATCGACAAAGCGGCGCACCGCCTCGGCCGCGCTGCGGGCAAAACGGCCAATGGTGTGCGCGGTGGCGTCACCCACCACGCGCGACAGGTCTTCCTCCACATCCCAGCGCACGTTGTCCACCAGCCAGGCCACCTCGGCGGCCAGTTGCACGTCGCCCTGCACATCCACTTCAGGCTTGTCGCCCAGCATCATTCGCTGCGCAATCGCCAGCGGGGAGTGCTGGGTCAGCGTCATGGTGAGCTCAGAGGTTGGGCTGCCCGCCGGACGCTCGACCAGACCAGCCGCGGTGGCCGCGAGCGTGAGGTGGAAGTCGCCCCATTGCATGCGCACCGGCTTGCCCTTTTGGCGCTTGAGGCGCTCCTGCGCAGCGGGCTCTTGCATCAGCACATGGTTGAGGAAAATCACCAATCGGTTCTGCAGTTCATCAACCACCCACTGGGGTGGCTGCAACTTGCTCAGAAGCGATTGCAGAAAATCACGCGGCGCTTGAACGCCTTCGGCGCCTTGGCGCCCCGAATGGTTGGGAGAGTCTGTGTGCATGGCTTGAGATTTTGACGGATAAACCGCCTCCTGCGGGCGGGAGCCAGCGGAGCTGAGGGTCACAAAGCCAGAAACCGGCGCGCACTCAGCGCGGCCTGATCACTGCAGCGCCTGAACGCCCGCCACCAGCCAGCCACCCGGTCCCGACTTGGCGCGCGTGATGCTCCAGACTTCCCGGAACGGATTGGGGCCAGCCGACGCATCTTCGCGAATCAGACCGGAGAATTCCACGCTGGCCAGGTAGCCAGGGCCGACTTCCGCGATACCCAGCAAGCGGGCCTCAAGCATGACCACATCGGTCTGGTTGGCTGTCTCACCCTGAATTTGCTCGCGCTCGGCCAATTGCACCTTGATCTGTTCTAGCATGCCGTCGGTCATCATGGAACGAAGGGCGGCAATGTCCGAACGGTCCCAGGCCGCTTGCAGGCTGACAAAGTTGGCTTTGGATACCTTCAGAAAACCCACCGTGTCGAATCCATCGGGTACCCCCCAGCTGGGCGTATCGCCGAGAGCTGGGCTGGTCATGGGGTCGGCGGTCGACTCGGGCATGGCCGGATCCTGCTCCCATGGGCGAGCTGACGCATCGTTCCCGACATTGTTCGAGCTGTAGCCCCGAGGGGTGAACGGATCGAGTTGCGAATCGCCAGTCCCAGGCACCGCGGCCTGGAAAACCAGACCAGATGCCGCAGCGATGCGGCGGCGCAACAGCAGACCCACCGCCACCAGAACGGCCACAGCGATCAACCCCATCAACAACGCTTGGGCCGCCACATCGCCAAAGCCGAGAATCGAAGCCAGCCAAGCCAGTCCCAGGCCTGTAGCCACATCGCC
>JBLIJY010000063.1:0-9669 GCA_047636095.1 Hydrogenophaga sp.
GATGCGCTACGTGGCGCTGTACAACCACCAGCTACCCCAGTCGGCCCTGCACAGCAAAACCCCGATTCAGGCGATGAAGGACTGGTACGCTTCTCATCCTGATCTGTTTCATAAACGTCCTTATGATCGTCCGGGATGTGACAGCTATGCCTATGCCTATGCCTATGCCACCATCAAGGTGCTTGCAGGCGAACAACAGCACCGAATTATCCGCATGGTGGTCAATCAAACTGTGCGTATGGGCGACGGGCGTGCCATCACCGCACAATTGCAACAAGTGCTGGACCGATTTGTGACGACCAAACCAAGTGACAAAGTGCGCTTGGTTCATATGGGCGACATCCCTATAGACCCGTCTGTGCACCAAGCGGCGATGCGTCGGCAGTTGGTGATTCAAGCCACACCAGGTTGCCCGGCAGCATTGGCCATCTCTCAGTTGGCCGACAAAATCGAAGATACGCTGATCAAAAATAGCCTTTGAGTTGGCGCCCAAGGCAGCGCGTCTGGCGCTGATAGCAGACGGTAACAAGCAGTCTTCCAGCATATCCATTGTCGTTGGTAAAACTTGAGCGTGTCCCCTGCATCGAATTGCCACTGTGCCCACACCGCAAGAGCTATGCCTTGCATCTCTTCCAAGTTATCCGCAGTCTGATGATCCGCATCGGCAAAGACGCCTGTCCGCACCCTTGCACCAGTGCACGTGCACGTGCGTGCGTCATGTCGTTGACGCACGCTGCGTTGTCAAAAGACGGTATCGCACAGGCCTCAGGCGCCACGCCAGCTGTCGGCTTGGCACTCTGTGAACAGATAGGAATAGCTGGAGTAACGCATGGGGTGACCTGCGGCAGGTGAGCAAGGCCCGATGCAGTGGCCTCAAAATCGCGCTCCATGTCTGCGCCCTCCGCCACCCTCGCCTCACCGTTCGCCTCGCAAGCCCCCGCGCCCCGAGCCGTTTTGGCCCTGCTTGCGCTGCTGGTGCTCAACGCGCTGCTGAGCATGACCAACTGGTGGCCCACGCCGCTGGTCAAGCTCGACGCACGGCTGGCGCCAGAATTTGCGGTGTTCTGGGTGCTGCTGCTGGCGATCGCCTGGCGGGGCTCAAGGCGCCAGCCCTCTGCACCGCTGCTGAAACCGCGCACCTTGAGCGCATTGGCCGGGGTCTATCTGCTGCTGGTGCTGGGCCGTTACCTGGACACCACCGCCCCGGCCCTGTTCGCCCGCGACCTCACCCTGTACTGGGATGCGCCCCAGATCGTGCGGGTGGTGTATGTGACGCTGCGCAGCTACCCGCTGTGGCTGGCCGCCTTGGTGGTGGGCAGTGTGGTGGCCTTGCTGTGGGGGCTGTACCGCCTGGTGCACTGGGCGCTCAGCCGAGCCGCCCTCGACGCTGCGCCCTGGGCAGTGCGCAGCCCAGCAGCGCTGTTTCTCACTGCGCTGGCGCTGGCGGCGTCGCTGGCCAACTTTGCGGGTGTACAAGCCACCTGGGGCTTTGTGAGCAAACCCGCAGCCCCCACCTACTTGCACCAGGCCTGGCTGCTGTGGACCAGCTTCAACGAACGCGACCTGCACCAGAACCTTCCCACCTCGCCGAGCTTCGATGGCGACCTGGGCCTGCTGCGCGGCAGCGATGTGAACCTGGTGTTTCTGGAGTCCTACGGCCAAGTGGCTTTTGGCATTCCCGAGATCGACCAGGCGCTGCGGCAACCGCGCGCCGAGCTGCAAGCGCAGGTGCGCGCGGCGGGGATGGAGGTGGTTTCGGGCTTCATGACATCGACCACCTACGGCGGTCGCTCCGAGCTGGCCCATGTGTCGTTTCTGAGTGGCTTGGACACCAGCACGCCCTGGGTACACGACCTGCTGCTCACCACCGATCGGCCCCTGCTCACCACCTGGTTTCGCGATCGGGGCTTTGATGTGCATGCACTCTATCCCGCGCTCAGCTGGGACTGGCCGGAGCGCAGCTTCTACCGCTTCGGTTCGTTTTTTGATGCGCGAGACCTGGACTACCGGGGCCCGAAGATCGGTTACTGGAGCGTGCCCGATCAGGTAACTTTGGCGCGCTACCAGCAGCAGCAACCGATTACCGCAGACAGCCCGCCGCGTGTGCTGTTCTTCCCCTCCATCACCAGCCACCTGCCGTTTCACCCGGTGCCGCCCCACCTTGCTGATGCCACGCTGGCGCTGCAAGACAACCCGTTCTCTGCCGCGCAGCTGGCCGAGATGGCGCAGCAAGAAGAGCAGTGGTTCAACATGCGCCCGGCCTACACCGAGATGATGCGTTACAACCATTTGTGGGTGGGTGGCTGGATCGCGCAGCCGCGGGTGCGCGACGCGGTGTTCATCGTGATGGGCGACCACCAGCCCGCCGCCAACATCACCGGACCAGGAGCGAGCTGGGACGTGCCGGTTCACATCATCAGCAGCAAGCCCCAGCTGCTGGCGCATTTCAAGGCACATGGTTTCGTCGATGGCCTGACCCCCAGCCCCAAAACCGTGGGCAGCCTGTTCGATCTCACACCGTTGCTGACGTCCACCGGGCAGCCCCCGCTGTGACCCGCACCGCCGCCCTGTCTCTCACCACTTGGTGCGCGGCCTGGGCCGCCGCCGCAGCAACGGCGCGCTTTGCGTGGGTGGAGCACGCCGCCACCGCCGCCCGCTGCGATGGTGGGGCGCTCGACGCTGTGTGCCTGTTGCGCAGCGCGGTGATTCAGGCCTTCATCCTGGACCGGCTGGGCTTGGCCGCCGTGGGCCTGGCGCTGTGTGCAGCGGGGCTGGCATGGTGGCGAACGCAGGCCATCAGTTCCAGGCTTGCGTTCGGTGTTCACCGCGCGCAGCGTGCCGCGTTGCTGGCCGCGCTGGCCGCCAGCAGTGCCGGGCTGTGGCTTTACGCTGCTGAGTGGGCGGCGCCGGCGCTGCTGCTGGCGGCCGCCACCTGGGTGGGGGAAGACACCGACCAAATCACGGCGCTGGCCGCGAGGGCGAGCAAGACGCCCGCATAGGCCAGCGCCTGCGCATTGGCCAGCCCTTCGCCCAGCGCGAAGCCCAGGGCACACACCGCGGTGACAGCCGCCAGAAATCGCAGGCGGCGCCGCGCTGCGCAAGGCATGCCCAGCACAGGCAACGGCAGCGGCTTGGTCACCGATTCCATCGGTGTGCGCGACACCAGCGGCACCCGTGACACACGCGACACCACCACGCGAATGCCGATCGCCACCGTGGGCGCCCAGAACCACCACAGCGCCAGCGGCCGGTAGCGCGGATCGACCCACAACACCAGCGCCGCGCAAGCAGCGGCGTACAGCAGCGCGGTGTGCAAGCCCGCCAGCCAGCGCAGCGGCGTTCTGGGCCACGCAAACGCAGCAGCAGCCGCCGCGCTCAGCAGCGCCAACACCGCACTGAGCGCTTGCTCCAGCGGCGTGCGGTCCCAGGTCTGCGAGGCGTGCCACTGGACAACCGCCATCGAGACCAGCACAGCGGCCACTGGGGCTGCATGAAGGTACTCAAGCCACGCTCGCCGTTTCAGCGCCGCCAGCAAGATCGCCAGGACACCGCCCACACCACCGCCCACCAGCAGGCCCAGCAGCGCGGCCTGCGCCACCCGATCGCCTGGCACTGGGCCCGTGAACCGCACCCGCTGCACCCCATCGGCCGAGAAAAATCCCCAGCCAGCCCCCATCGCGCCTTCAAACGCCCGCTTCCAGGGCTGGTCAAAGGCCTCGATCCAGTTCACCTGCCCGTCGGTTTGCGCCAGCAGCACCAGCAATTCGCGCACAAACCGCGCCTGCTCCAGCGCCCCGGGCACCGCCGGGCCGCGCTGGCGGCCCACCGCAGGCCAGCCCGTCTCGGCCACCCACACCGGCTTGCCCGCAAACAGCTGGCGCATCGCGCCAGCGGTGTCGATCACATAAGCCGCCGCCTGCTCGATGGCCACCGGCTGGTCTTCCCAGTAGGGCAGGATGTGCACGCCCACCACATCGACCTCGTCGGCCAGCGCGGCGTTGCGCTGCCAGAACGCCCACACATCGGCGTACGACACCGGCACCCAGCTGCCAGCGCGCGCCTGGCGCAAGGCCCGCGCGAGCTGCTCGGGCGTGAGCTCGTGGCGCAACAGCACCTCGTTACCCACGATGAGCAAGTCCACCACATCGGCGTTGGCATTGGCCAGCGCCACGCCGCGCTCAATTTCGGCCTGGTTGTGCACCGGGTCGCGGCCCAGCCACAGGCCCAGTTTGACGCGCATGCCCAGCTCGCGGGCCACTGCGGGCACCTGGTCCAGCCCCTGCGAGATGCCGTAGGTGCGCACGCAGCGCGTGAGCGGGCGCAGCAAGCGCAGGTCGGCCTCAATGCGGGCGCGGGTGACCGCGCTGCCGGGGATCAGCGGGCTGGCGTCGGGAAACCGGAACGGCGCGTAAGACAGGCAGTCCAGCGGCGCGCCCCGGGTGGCCGGCTCGGGCACTGCGGCCAAGGGCGTGGGCTGGGCCTGGTGCCACCAGAAGCCAGCCAGCGCCGCACACACCAGCGCCCACAGCAGCAGCGCGAGCGCGGCTGGCCCCAGCCGCTGGGGCAGCGTCACCCGGGGTTGGAAGGCGTGGGGTTGAGCGGCGCTCATCGGCAGCGGCTCCCCGGGCACGCACGGGCTTTGACACGGGGAGCAGGCAAGGGCAAGGGGGACTGTGAGACCATGCCCGAAATTGTCGCCTCGTCTCGCAGGCTGTCCCTGCGGTGCTGTTTTTTTCGATGCCTGCCCACCCCACCGATCACCACTCTAAGACACCTCCCAGTGGTGCCCAGATCTCAGCGCCAGCCCACTTCGGTGGCGCACCGCAGGCCAAGCCGCCACCCAGCCACCGCCCTGGGTCGCGCTGGTGGATGCGTTTGGCCCTGGCCCTGCTGGTGGCCGTGCTCAACGGCGTGGTCTGGTACGCCCTCTCGCATCAGCCGGCCTTGCCCGAAGGGCCAGCGCGCGTCGGCGGTCTGGCTTACGCGCCGTTTGCCCGGCACGACGCACCCGGGCTTCACCAAGAGGGCCTGCCCGCCTTGCTGGCGCACGACATGGCGCAGATGGCCCGCCTGACCCACCAGATACGCGCCTACAGCGCCGCGCAGCACCCCGGTCTGGCCCGGGCCGCCCAGGCGGCGGGCCTTCGCCTGTCGCTGGGCATCTGGCTCAACCGCGAGGACGCACACAACCAGCACGAAATCGAGGCCGGTTTGCGCGATGCCCGCGCCGGGCTGGCGCAGCACCTGATCGTCGGCAACGAAACGCTGCTGCGCCGCGAACTGTCGCCCCAGCAGCTCATTCAAACGCTGCGCCGCGTGCGCGCTGCCAGCCCGGTGCCGGTCACCACCGCCGAGCCCTGGCACCTGTGGTTGGCGCACCCCGAGCTGGCCAGCGAGGTCGATTTCTTGACCGTGCACCTGCTGCCGTATTGGGAGGGCGTGCCCGCCGAAGAGGGTGTGAAAGAAGCCATGCAGCGGCTGCGCTGGGTGCAAGAGCGCCACCCCGGCAAGCCGATCTGGATTGGTGAGGTGGGTTTTCCCAGCGAAGGCGCACCGGTGGGCCGCGCGCGGCCAACGCCGGCCGCGCAAGCGCTGTTCGTGCGCGAGTTCGTGGCCCTGGCCGCGCGCGAGCGGCTGAACTACTTCCTGATCGAGGCCTACGACCAGGCCTGGAAAACGCGCGAAGAAGGCCGCGCTGGCGCGCACTGGGGCCTGTTCGACGCCAGCCGACAACCCAAGTTCGACCTCAACGGCCCGCTCATCTCGCAACCCCACTGGCTCGGGCTGGCGCTGATTTCTTCCAGCCTCGCCGCCGTGCTGGTGCTGTGGTGGGTGCGGCGTTTTCGCAACCTGCGCTGGCCAGCCAAGCTGGTGCTGGTGCTGGGCACGCAGGCCACCACCTCGCTGGGCGTGGGCGTGGTGGCCCTGCCGCTGGCGCATTACATGGCCTTGGGCGACTGGCTGGTGCTGGCGCTGCTGGCCACATCCACCGGGTTGATGGTGCTGATCTTGCTGGCCCATCTGTCGGAGTTTGTGGAGCTGTTCTTGCGCGGCAACCTGCGCCGCCAGTTCGGCGCGCTGCCCGCGCGCACCGGCGCGCAACAACCCTTTGTGTCGATCCACCTGCCCTGCTGCAACGAGCCGCCCGAGATGGTGATCGCCACGCTGCAAGCGCTGTGCGCGCTGGACCATGGCGCGTTCGAGGTGCTGGTGATCGACAACAACACGGCGGATGCGGCCCTGTGGACGCCGGTGCAGGCCCATGTGGCCACGCTGCCCGCCCACTTTCGCTTCTTTCACCTGCCGCAATCAACCGGCTACAAGGCGGGCGCTTTGCGCTTTGCGCTGGAGCAGGCCGATGCGCGCACCGAGCTGGTGGCGGTGGTCGATGCCGACTATTTGGTGCAGCCCAACTGGCTCAGCGCACTCGTGGGCCATTTCGACGATCCGCAGGTGGCGGTGGTGCAAGCGCCGCAGGCCCACCGCAACTGGGCGCAAAACGCCTGGCGCACCATGATGAACTGGGAATACGAGGGCTTTTTTCGGATCGGCATGCACCACCGCAACGAGCGCGACGCCATCATCCAGCACGGCACCATGACGCTGGTGCGCGCCCAGGCACTCCAGGCTGTTGGCGGCTGGTCGTCGGCCACCGTGTGCGAAGACGCCGAGCTGGGCCTGCGCCTCATGCAGGCCGGCCACCGCACGGTGTACGTGGACGCGGTGCTCGGCCAAGGCCTCACGCCCGATGGCTTTGCGGCCTTCAAGCGCCAGCGCCAGCGCTGGGCCCAAGGCGGCATGCAGATTTTCACGCTGCACGCGCGCGCGCTGCTCTGGCCCGGCACACACCAGGGCACACCTCAGGGAACGGTGGGCCTGAGCGCGGGCCAGCGCTACCACTTCCTGGCCGGCTGGCTGCCCTGGCTGGGCGACGCGGTGCACCTGCTGTTTGTGTTCCTCGCCTGCCTGTGGACAGCGGCGGTCCTGATCTGGCCAGAACGGCTGAGCTGGCCCACCGCCGCCTACCTCATGCCGCTGATGGTGTTTTGCGCGGCCAAGCTGGTGATGGGCCCGCTGCTGTATGCGCGGCGCGTGCCGTGCACGGTGTGGGGCAGCGTGGGCGCGGCGCTGGCCGGCATGGGCCTGGCCCACGCGGTGGCGCGCGGCGTGTGGCAAGGGCTCTTCAGCGACGAGCGGGCGTTTCAGGTCACGCGCAAGGGCGGCGGGCAGGGCGCGGGCAGCTCAAGCCTGCTGGCGCGTGCGAGACAGGTGTTTCAGCCGGTGCGGGAAGAGTCCCTGCTGCTGCTAGCCCTGCTGCTGGCGGCAGCGGCCGTGGCCCACGCCGCCAGCGAACTGACCGGTCTGGCCCGCTCCGACGCCTGGATGTGGATGGCGATGCTGCTGTTACAGGCCCTGCCCTATGCCGCTGCTTTGCTGTGCGCCGCTCTGGCGGCCTGGCCCGAGCGCGTGGCGCCATGGCCAGAACGTCCTCGTGCAGAGCCTGTCGCTCAGGCCGTGGCTGGCTCTACCACGCGCACCGCAGCGGCGTTGACAGCCAGCGCGCGCCAGACCAGTGGATCGGGTTGAATAAAATCCCCCTCCTTTCCGTTCGCCACACAACCCCCGCCATGCCCTACTCGCTGTCCCACCACAAGATCAAACTCATCCTCGCCGCCCAGGGCCTCAAGCCCGGCGATGCCGGCAGCATCGACACCCTGTTTGGCGGGCGCGACGGCTACTACTGGTTTGGCACCCTGCGCGACATGTGCCCCGAGGGCAAAACCCTCTCTTGGGAGAATCAGTACGCCTTGGTCGCGGCCATCCAGGCCCATGAAAACGCCAGCGCAGAAGAAGACGAAATGCCGCCCGAGAAACTCAAGCCCGCGCACATCGCGGCCATCTCCAAGCTGCTGGGCGACCCGCTGTGAGCCCACCCACCCCAGCGCTTGACATCGCCGTGCTCGGCGCTGGTGCTGTGGGCTGCTTCTACGGCGGCATGCTGGCACGCGCCGGCCACCGCGTCACGCTGATTGGCCGAGCCGCCCACGCGCAAGCCATCGCCGCCCACGGCCTGCGCATGCAAACGCTGAGCTTTGACGAACAGGTGCCGCTGGCTGCCAGCACCCACGCCAGCGCGGTGGCGGGCGCCGACCTGGTGCTGTTCGCGGTGAAGTCAACCGACACCGAAGCAGCCGGCGAGCAAATGCGCGCGCATCTCAAACCCGGCGCGCTGGTGCTGTGCCTGCAAAACGGGGTGGACAACGCCGAGCGGCTGCGCGCGGTGTTGCCCGGCGTGAACGTGGCAGCCGCCGTGGTCTATGTGGCCACCGAAATGGCCGGCCCCGGCCACCTGCGCCACCACGGGCGCGGCGAACTGGTGATGGAGCCCATGCCTGGCGATCCGTCGCGCAGCGCGGCCACCGCACAAGCCTTCACCGCAGCTGGCGTGCCCACCAGCCTCAGCGACAACGTGCGCGGCGCGCTCTGGGCCAAGCTCATCCTCAACTGCGCCTACAACGCGCTGTCCGCCCTGGGCCGCCTGCCCTACGGCGAACTGGTGCAGCGCCCCGGCGTGCTGGACGTGATTGGCGACGTGGTGGCCGAGTGCAAGGCCGTCGCCACCGCTGACGGTGTGAACCTGCCCGATGACGTGGACGCCATCGTGCGACGCATTGCCGAGACCATGCCCACGCAACACTCGTCCACCGCGCAAGACCTGGCGCGCGGCAAACCCAGCGAGATCGATTTTCTGAACGGCTTCGTGGTCAGGCGCGGCGCGGCACTGGGCGTGCCGACACCCGCGAACCGGGTGCTGTGGACGCTGGTGAAGCTGGTGGAATCCCGAACCGCCTGACCCGCAGCGGCACAGCCTCCGCTCCCGAGCGCCCGCCGCACGGTGGGCAGAAAGGGTATCCAACGGGCGATGATCCAAATTGAAATGAACATCGAGCTGGACTACGTGGTCGACCCCCAGGGGGCCGACTTCATGTTCAACATCCATGCCGCTCACACACCGCAACAAAGCGTCCTGGATGAGCAGCTGTTCATCAGCCAGCTGGTCGATGCGCCGGTGCACACCAACGCGGCCAGCGGCAACCGCTACCTGAGGCTGCATGCGATCGGCCCGCCCGACCACCACGCCTACGTCGAGGCCTACCTGGGTGATCGCTGGTACATCTTCGATCCATCGGGCACCGCCATCCCCATGGCCTTTGTGCGCTTTGGCACCGGGCGCGACGCCGCCGACGTGGCCTTCGCCACCATCTTCGGCAACGTGCAGACGCAGGCTCCCATCATCCGCACCTGGGCGGTGGAAGACGCGGCGCGCGGCTTCGAGCTGCCGCACCACTGCGTTGATGCCTTGTCCACCGACAGCGGGCCCTCGCTGCACAGCTGATCGCGCAGGCACCAGCATTCGCAGGGCTTCAGTTTTGGGGGTATCGGCCGATGTACCAATGAAACTCTGCTCTTCTGGCCCGTCTCCACCCTGTTGCCATGCCCATCTCTTCGGTCTCTAGCGCCCACGCCATCGGCCTGAGCGGCATGCGCGCTGCCCAGCAGCGGCTGGACACCCACGCGCACAATATTGCCAACGCAGCCACGCCCGGCTTCCAGCGGCAGACCGTGGTGCAGACCGCGCAGCCGGGCACGGGTGGCGTCAACACAGCG
>JBLIJY010000064.1:0-9646 GCA_047636095.1 Hydrogenophaga sp.
CCAGCGCTCGCTGTCGCGTCAGCAGGAGTACCGCAAGGAGATTGAGTCGCAACTGGCAGAGGTGAGCCGAGATGTGCTTTCGGAGCAGGAAAAGCTGCTGGCGGTGACCAACGACCTAGCGCGCACAGAAATCCGCTCACCAGCCAGCGGGCAGGTGGTGGGACTGGCCGTGCAGACGGTGGGCGGTGTGGTGCAAGCGGGGCAAAAGCTGATGGACATCGTGCCCAAGGGCGTGCCGTTGCTGCTGGAGGCGCATGTGGCACCCCATCTGATCGACCGCGTTCACACAGAAATGCCAGTGGATGTGCGGTTCTCTTCGTTTGCGAACTCGCCCCAGCTGGTGGTGGCTGGGCAGGTGGTGTCGGTGTCGCGCGATCTGCTGACCGAACCGCAGACCAACATGAGTTATTACTTAGCGCGGGTGGCAGTGACGCCAGAAGGATTGAAGCACCTGGGCAACCGCCAGATGCAACCCGGCATGCCGGTGGAGGTAATTTTCAAGACGGGTGAGCGTTCGATGCTGACCTACCTGATGCACCCGCTGACCAAGCGGCTGGCCGCTTCGATGACGGAGGAATGAAGCGATGAAGAACATGCACCGTAGCGCACGTGCCCATGCGGTATTGGCGCTGACCGCACGCCGAGCCAGCGCCGGCCTGATCGGGTTGGGCTTGCTGGTTTGCTCGCCCGTCTGGTCGATGGATTTGAAGCAAGCCTACGAGGCGGCCGTCGTCAACGACGCCAACATACGGGCCTCTCGCGCAGGGGCTGCGGCCGGCCGCGAGAGCTTGCCGCAAGCGCAGGCACAGCGCCTGCCCAGTGTGAATTTTTCGGCCTCGCGCAATTACAACGATCTGGAAAGCAAAAGCCAGGACTTTCTGGGCCGGCCCACGCGGGCGGAGAACCAGTATTACAGCGACAACCAGGTGCTCTCGGTGCGCCAGCCGCTGTACCGCCCGCTGCTCAATGCACAAGTGCGCCAAGCCCAGGCGCGAAGCGATGAGGCCGACGCCGCCCTGGAGCGCGACGAGCAGTCGCTGGTGGTGCGGGTGGGCGAGGCGTATTTCGATGCGTTGCTGGCCCAAGACCAGCTGCTGCTGACGGCAGCGCAGAAAAAGACCTATGGCGTGCAGCTGGAAGCAGCAGGCCGGGGTTTGACAGCCGGCTCGGGCACACGCACCGATGTGGACGAGGCGCAGGCCCGCTTGGACCTGGCACTGGCGCAGGAGCTGGAAGCGCTGCAAAACGTGGACTTCACCCGCCGCCGGCTGGAGGTTCTCACCGGGCAGCCCGTGCAAACATTGGTGCCGCTGGATGTGCTGCGCTTTCGCCCGCACTCGCCCGAGCCGGGCAGCGTGCAGGCCTGGATTGAGCGGGCCGAGCAATCCAGCCCGGAGCTGCAGGCGCTGCGCGCCCAGCTGCAAGCAGCGCAGCAGGAAATTGACAAGGCACAGGCTGGCCACAAACCGACGCTGGACGCGGTGGTGCAGTGGTCGCGCAGCAACAGCGACAGCGTGACGAGTGTGAATTCGCGCTTTGAGAACAAGAGCATCGGGCTGCAGCTCAATGTGCCCTTGTATTCAGGCGGTTTTGTGAATTCCACCGTGCGCCAAGCGGTGGCCTCGCGCGAACGGGTGCGCGAGACGCTGGAGGCGGCCACACGCGACCTGGGGGTGCGGGTGCATCAGGAGTTCCGGGGCATGACCGAGGGCACGTTGCGGGTGGCGGCGCTGGAGCAGGCGGTGCGCTCGGCAGAGCAAGCCGTGTTGTCGAACCAGCGCTCGTTCCTGGCGGGCGCGCGCACCACCGTGGATGTGCTCAACGCCGAACAGCAAAAGACCTTTGCGCAGCGCGATCTGGCGCAGGCACGGTACCGCTATCTGGTGGCCCAGCTTCGGTTGCAGTCGCTGGCGGGGCAAGACCGGCAGGCCAGCATTGCGCAGGTGAGCAGCGCGCTGGCGCCCTGAGCGGAGGGCGATGAGCCCAACCACGCTGGCCCGCCTGGGCGCGTCTGACATGGTCGAGCCCTTGTCTTGTCCGCCCCGCATCGCCGTGTTGTTGGCGGTGCACAACGGCGTTGCGTGGCTGCCTGAGCAGCTCGAATCGATCCTGGGACAAACGGGGGTGACGGTGTCGGTGTTTTGCAGCGTGGACGTGTCCTCAGACGGCTCAGAGCGCTGGCTGGACGAGATGGCGCTGGCGGATGCGCGGCTGACGGTGCTGCCCCATGGCCAGCGGTTTGGCGATGCGGCTTCGAATTTTTTCAGGTTGCTGCAAGGCGTGAATGTCTCGGCGTTCGACGGCGTGGCGTTTGCCGATCAGGACGACATCTGGCGGGCGGGCAAGCTGTTGCGTGCACACCAGGCGATGCGTTGCAGCGGTGCTGAGGGATATTCCAGCAACGTGGTGGCCTTCTGGCCCGATGGCCGCGAGGCGCTGATTGAGAAAAGTCAGCCGCAGGCGCGCTGGGATTTTCTGTTTGAGGCGGCCGGGCCGGGCTGCACCTATGTGATGAGCCGGCGGCTGGCCAGCGCGTTGCAAGACCTGATCGAACAGCGCGGCCATCAGATTCTCCGGGTGGGACTGCACGACTGGTTCGTCTATGCGTTCGCCCGTGCCCATGGCTACCCGTGGCTGATCGATGACCACGCCGGGATGCGCTATCGGCAGCACGATCGCAACCAGGTCGGGGTGAACACGGGCCTACCGGCGTTTGCCCACCGGGCACGCGTGGTGCTGAGCGGCTGGGGACTGGCGCAGTCGGCCCTGATCGCGGATCTGGTCGGCCTGGGCGATGATCCGTTCGTAAAACGCTGGGCAGGCGGCAGCCGTTGGGGCTTGCTGTGGCTGGCCACCCGCGCTGGACAGTGCCGGCGCCGAGGCCGCGACAAGCTGCTGTTTGCGCTGTCGTGCCTGCTGATGGCGGTGAGAGGAAGTTGAAGGGGTAGCCACCGCCGCCACAAAATACCGGACACTGTTTCTCCCCTCCATCCGCCCGCTTATCGCGGCACGTCCATGAACATCCTCCTCACCGGCGGCGCCGGCTACATCGGCAGCCACACCTTCATCGCACTGCGCGAAGCGGGCTTTGAGCCCGTGATCTTGGACAACTTTGCCAACAGCCATCCGGTCGTGTTGGAGCGGTTGGCGCGCATCACCGGCAGACCGGTCACGCTGGAGCGCGGCGATGTGCTGGACACGCCCTGGGTGGAGGCTATTCTGCGGCGCCACCAGCCAGCGGGCGTGGTGCACTTTGCGGGCGACAAGGCGGTGGGCGAGAGCGTGACCAACCCGCTCAAGTACTTTCACAACAACATCGGCGGCGCGGTGAGTTTGCTGCGTGCCATGACCGCTGTGCACGCTGACGGCAGCGCACCGCAGCAGCCCACCCTGGTGTTTTCCAGCAGTGCCACGGTGTACGGCGACCCGGCTACGGTACCCATCACCGAAGATTTCCCACGCTCGCACACCAACCCCTATGGCCACAGCAAGCTGGTGATCGAAGACATGCTGAGTGCCCTGCGCACCGCCAGCCCAGCCTGGCGCATCGGCGTGTTGCGCTACTTCAACCCGGGCGGCGCCCACCCCAGCGGCCTGATCGGCGAAGACCCGGCCGACATACCCAACAACCTCATGCCCTATGTGACGCAGGTCGCGGTGGGCCAGCGACCGCAGGTGAACGTGTTCGGCAACGATTACGCCACCGTCGATGGCACCGGCGTGCGCGATTTCATTCACGTGCAAGACCTAGCGCTCGGTCACGTGGCCGCACTGCGCACCCTGCTGGACCCGGGCGAGAGCTTCACCGTGAACCTCGGTACCGGGCGTGGTGTGAGCGTGTTGGAGGTGGTGCGGGCGGTGGAGCGGGCGAGCGGGCGAGCGGTGCCGTTTGCATTTGCGCCGCGCCGCCCGGGCGATGTGGCGCAGTGTTACGCCGACGCATCGCTGGCCAAGCGCCTGTTGGGCTGGGAGGCGCTGCGCTCGCTCGACGAGATGTGTGCCGACGCCTGGCGCTGGCAAAGCGCCAACCCCAACGGGTACCGGGCTTGATCGCATGCCACTTTACGGACTCGTCAAGGGCCTGCTGACCGATCCGCTGTTCTGGGTGGTGTTGATGCTGACGGTGGGGTTCGCGCTGCTGCGCCGCCGCCCCATCGCGGCCCAGCGCTGGATCGGGCTGGGGCTGTTGGTGCTGGTGTTGCTGGGCTGGCGCGCGCTGCCCGACCGCTTGATGCACGCGTTGGAAACCTGGCATCCACCCGCCAACCCGGCGGAGCTGGAGCGCTACGCGGGCGTGGTGGTGTTGGGCGGCGCATTTGAGCGGGCTTCGCTCCAGAGGGGACGCCAAGCGGTGCAGCTCAACGCGCACGCCGACCGGTTGACCGAAGCGGTGGCGCTGGCGCTGGCCCATCCCCAGCTGCCCATCATCTTCACGGGCGGCTGTGTGGACACCGGTCAAGGCTGTGTGCCCGAGGCGGTGTTGGCACAGCGGTTTTTCACCCACTTGGGGCTGGCGCCCGATCGCATTCGGTCCGAGGCGGCTTCGCGCACCACGTTCGAGAACGCGTTGCTCACCGCGCAACTCCCCGGCGTGGACAAAACCCGCCCCTGGCTGCTGCTCACCTCGGCCTGGCACATGCCGCGCGCTGTTGCCGCGTTTCGCGCCCAGGGTTGGAACGTGACGCCTTGGCCAGCCGACTTTCGCTCTAACGCCGACACGCCGTGGACGGCGTACTCACTCACCAAAGGTGTGCAGCAATGGCAATTTGCGCTGCACGAGTGCCTGGGATTGCTGGCGTATTGGGTGACGGGACGCGCGGCGCTGTAGCCAGACCCACGCCGGTCTGCGGCTCAGCGCAGCTGCACACCCGCCGCCCGCGCGGCCAGGAACGCGCCCTCGCCGATGCTGGCACCGAAGCGCTTGGCCAGGCGCCAGCCGAGGTTCTCGCGCTGGGTGTAGTCAACGATGTCTTCGGCCTTGACGATCTCGCGGGCCACATAGTCCAGGCTGCCCAGGCCGTCGGCCAGGCCCAGGTTGACCGCCTGCTGGCCGCTCCAAATCAAGCCGCTGAAGGTGTCGGGCGTTTCTTTCAGGCGCTCGCCGCGGCCCTTTTTCACCACCGCGATGAACTGGGTGTGAATCTCGTTGAGCATGGACTGAATGTAGGCACGCTGCGCCTCGTCTTGCGGGCTGAACGGGTCGAGCATGCCTTTGTTGCTGCCAGCGGTGATGAGGCGGCGCTCGACACCGAGCTTCTCCATCAGGCCGGTGAAACCGAAGCCGTCCATCAACACACCGATGCTGCCGACCAGGCTGGCTTTGTCCACGTAGATGTTGTCGGCTGCGGCGGCGATGTAGTAAGCGGCGGAGGCGCAGGTTTCTTCCACCACCGCGTACACCTTCTTGTTGTGCAAGGCCTTCAAGCGAGTGATTTCGTCGTTGATGATGCCGGCTTGAACAGGGCTGCCACCGGGCGAGTCGATCAGCAGCACGATGGCTTGAGCGCCGCTGTCTTCGAATGCCGATTTCAATGAGGCCACCACGTTTTCTGCGCTGGCCTCAGCGCCCTTGGCGATCTCACCACGGATCTCGATCACGGCGGTGTGCGGCGTGGTGATGGGTGCGCCCACCGACTCGGCCTTGTAAACAAACCACACGGCAGCACCGATCACAAGCAACCACATCAGTCGCATCAGCAGCCGCCAGCGACGCGCGGCGCGCTGTTCCCTGACCTGGGCAAGCAACAGCTTTTCGATGGTGGCGCGCTCCCAGCTCACACCGGCCACGGTGGGGGCTGTGGAACTGGAGGAAGGGCCAAAAGTGGGTTCGGTCATGGGGGGTGAGGTGCTCAAAAGTCCAGGAGGTGCAGGTTGTATTGTGAACGCCAGTGCACCACACCACCCTGCTCCACCACATCAACCTTGACCAGAGTGCCCCGGCACGGCCCACCGGCGCACGCGCCGGTGTCGGGCTCGTAGGTGGCGCCATGGGTGGCGCAGACCAGCCAGCGACCGCTGTGGTCGAAGAAGCGGTTGGGCTGCCAGTCCATCTCCATGGCCACATGGGTGCAACGGTTCAGGTAGGCGTGTGGCAGGCCCTGAAAGCGGATCGCAAACGCGCGACAGGTCTGGCCGCCAAACACCACGTCAAACGGCACCGCAGGGCCAGCGTTGACCAGATCACCGCTGGCGCACAGCGGGTGCAGGCTGTCGGCGGCAGGTGTGGGCATGGGCGGTTGATGGCGGGTCTGGGCGAAACGCTCAGGCGCGACTCGACCGAGCTTCAGGCATTCACCAGCAGCCAGTCGTGCAGCTCGCGCACCGAGTGCGCGACCAAGCGCGGCTGCAGCGCGTGAAACGCATCGGGCTCGTGCGCGCCGTAGCTCACGCCCAGGCTGGCGCAACCCGCGTTCAGCGCCATCCGCAGGTCGTGCGTGGTGTCGCCGATCATGAGTGTGCGCTCGGGCTCGACGCCGAATTCGGCCATCAGCTGGTGCAGCATCAGCGGACTGGGCTTGCCGGCGGTCTCATCTGCCGTGCGCGAGCCATCGAACACGCCTTGCAACGCCACGGTGTGCAGCACCTCATCGAGGCCACGGCGGCTCTTGCCGGTGGCGACCGTGAGCCAGTGGTGGCGCGCCTTGAGATCGGCCAGCAGCGGCAGCACGCCGTCGAACAGCGCGATGTCGTGCTGGCGCTCAGCGTAGTGGTGCTGGTAACGCTCGCCCAACTGCGGGTAGTGCGCCTGGGGCACATCGGGTGCGGCGTGGGCCAGCGCTTGCATCAGGCCCATCCCAATCACGTAGCGGGCGTCCAGGTCGCTCGGCACGGTGCCGCCCACATCGCGCACCGCCGCCTGGATGCAGCGGGCAATGAGCGCGGTGGAGTCGAACAGGGTGCCGTCCCAGTCGAAGGCGATGAGGTCGAATTGGCGTGGTCGCATGGCGGGAGCTTAACAAGTTCGTCCAAGCTGAGGACAGGTGAGCGCAGGCATCCATCGAGATGGCCGTACGCATGGTCGGCGTTTCATCCGGAATTTGTCGGTTTTTTTTACACTCCAAAGATCTGAGTGTTAGAGACATGAACTAAATCAAAGACTTAGAGTGCTGGCATGTCAATTGCTTTGTGATGGAAACCACAGTTTTTCATCAGGGGATGGCCATGATTCTTACGAATTTTTCCAAGTCGGCTGCATTGGCCGCATTGCTGTCTGTCGGCGCTGGCGCCGCGAACGCTGCAGCCTGCCTTGTATCGGACGTCACATTTTCGTCGACCTACCCGACCGGTGTGCAATACGCTGACGCGTGCTCGAATGCTTTGGACGGCACCGGCAACACGCCGAACCTGACGGCACTGGGCAACCTCTGGGGCTCTGGCTTTGTTGAAGGCGTCACCATTGGTTCTGCAGGGGCCGGGAGTGCAACGGGAGGCAGTAACGTGCTGGGCGGACTGCAATTCACTCTCAGTGGGTTGGTTGCCGCCACAACGGGGACATACACCCTGACCATCGCCGATACGAACGGTACTGCGGCACCCAATTTGCCCTTCTACCTTGATTTCGTTCTTTACCTCAAAGGTGGCAACGCTGACACCGCTGCCTATTTGTTCGACGACACGCTGGTCGATGCGTCAGGCGGTGGCCAATGGACCATCACCTACCTGAATAAAGGCAATCAGATTCCCAACCTTTCCAACATCGGCCTGTGGGTGCGCAATGGCACGCCGCCTGTCCAGATCCCCGAGCCTGGAACCATTGCCCTGCTGGGTCTCGGCCTGCTCGGACTAAGTGCGATACGTCGTCGTCGTGACTGAATCCGGCCTGAGCGCGACAAGAAAGAGCCACCAATCGGTGGCTTTTTTCATTTCGGCGCAGTCAGCGACGGGCGGCTGAACCCTTCTCAAGCGGCTAGTGCGGCCGCGTGGTGGCGCAGGTGGTCGTCGATGAAGGTGCTGACGAAGTAGTACCCGTGGTCGTAGCCAGCGTGCCGGCGCAGGGTGAGCGGCTGGCCCGCGGCGGCGCAGGCGGCCTCAAAAGCTTCTGGGTGCAGTTGCTCTTGCAGAAACTTGTCGGCCAGCCCCTGGTCGATCAGGATGCCACCGGGGTACGGTGCCGTTTTTTGCTCAGCCATGAGCTCGCTGGCGTCATGCGCTGCCCAGGTGGCTTCGTCTTGACCCAAATACCCGGTGAATGCTTTGTGGCCCCAGGGGCACTGTGTCGGCGCGCAGATCGGCGCCAAGGCCGACACGCTGGCGAACACACCCGGGTGGCGCAGTGCGAGGGTGAGCGCGCCGTGGCCGCCCATGGAGTGGCCGAACAGGCCCCGGCGATCTTCGGCCAGCTTGAATTCGGCCACGACAGCAGGCAGCAGCTCTTGGAGCAGGTAGCTCTCCATGCACCAGTGGCCCGACCAGGGCGCCTGCGTGGCGTCGAGGTAGAAACCCGCGCCCACGCCAAAGTCCCAGTGGTGGTCTTCGCTGTCGACACCGGTGTTGCGCGGGCTGGTGTCGGGCGTGAGCAGCGCCAGGCCCATTTCGGCGGCGACGCGCTGGGCTCCGGCTTTCGTGGCAAAGGTTTCTTCGGTGCAGGTTAGGCCCGCCAGAAACGTGAGCATCGGCACCTGTTCGCCCGCCAGCGCCTGCGGCGGCAGGAACAGGCCGAAGCGCATCGGCAGACCGATCTCGCTCGATGCGTGTTTGTAAAAGCGCTGCACGCCGCCGAAGCAGGCATGTTCGCTGATGAGTTCGAGGCGTTCAAAAGGGGTGGTCATGGGCAAGTCAGGTGAACAACAAAGCAACGGGACGTCACGGGCGAGCAGGCGCCGTCGAGCGCACCAGCTCCAGCACCGCCTCGGCAAAGACCTGCGGCTTCTCCTGCGGCAGGTTGTGGCCGGCGCCTGGGACGATGCGGTGCGCGCGCGGCCCCGAGAAGCGCGCGGCATGGGCCGACACGGCATCGGGCGAGCGCACGCCGTCGTCGGCGCCATCGAATGTGATGGCAGGCACGGTGATCGCGGGTTGTGCCGCGAGACGGCGCTCGATTTCGGCATAGGCCGGATCGCCAGGCACCAGACCAAAGCGGTGCCGGTAAGAGTGGATCACCGCCTCGACGAAATCGGGGTTGTCAAAAGCCGTCGCACTGCGCTCAAAGGTGGCGTCATCGAAACGCCAGCTGGGCGACCAAAGCTGCCACAGCAACTGGCAGACCGCTTTGCGGTCGGCCTGCAAGGCTGCGCGGCCGCGCTCACTGTGAAAGTAGTACTGGTACCAGAGCCGGTGCTCGTTCGCCGGGGCGTCGGGCACCATGGCGCGCGCGATGTTCTGGATGTTGTAGCTGTTGAGCGATACCAGGCCAGCGCAGCGTTCGGGCCACAGCGCGGCGACCACGCAGGCGGCGCGGCCACCCCAGTCGTAACCTGCGAGCACGGCGCGCTCGATACCGAGTGCATCCAGCAGCGCCAGCAAATCGGCGCCGAGTGCGGCCTGCTCGCCCGAGCGGGGCGTGTCGGTGCTCAGGAAGCGCGTGCCACCAAAGCCGCGCAAATGGGGCACGACGACGCGGCAGCCCGCAGCCGCCAACACCGGCGCGACCTCAGCATAGGCATGGATGTCGTAAGGAAAGCCGTGCATGAGCAACACGGGCGGGCCG
>JBLIJY010000065.1:0-9642 GCA_047636095.1 Hydrogenophaga sp.
TTGCCCCCATCGCCATGCCCGCCGTTTCCTTTCAGCACGTCTCCAAAAGTTTTCCCACCAAGCGCGGTGAGATCCACGCACTGCGCGATGTGTCGCTGGACATCGAAGCAGGGGAATTCTTTGGCCTGCTCGGCCCCAATGGGGCGGGCAAGACCACGCTCATCAGCATCCTCGCTGGTCTGAGCCGCGCCAGCAGCGGCCAGGTGCTGGTGCACGGTAAGAATGTACAAAGCGACTACCAAGCCGCGCGCCGCTTGCTCGGTGTGGTGCCGCAGGAACTGGTGTTCGACCCGTTTTTCAATGTGCGCGAGGCGCTGCGTTTCCAGTCTGGCTATTTCGGCATTCGCCGCAACGATGTTTGGATCAACGAGCTGCTCGACGGCCTGGGCCTGGCCGACAAGGCCAGCGCCAACATGCGCCAGCTCTCAGGCGGCATGAAGCGCCGCGTGTTGATCGCGCAAGCGCTGGTGCACAAGCCGTCTGTGATCGTGCTCGACGAGCCCACCGCCGGCGTTGATGTTGAATTGCGTCAAACCCTGTGGCATTTCGTGTCAGACCTCAACAAGCGCCTGGGCAGCACCGTGCTGCTGACCACCCACTACCTGGAAGAAGCAGAGGCCTTGTGCGGGCGCATTGCCATGCTCAAGCAAGGCCAGGTGGTGGCGCTGGAGAAGACCTCTGTGTTGCTGTCGCGCGCCGCGTCCAACGTGTTGCGCTTCAAGACCGACGCCGTCCTGCCTGACGATTTGGCGGCGCAGGCGCGGATCACCGGGCGCGTGGTGCAACTGCCAGCGAACGATGCCCTTGCGGTCGAACGCATCCTGGCGCGCTTGCGCGAGGTGGGTGTGGCCCCCGAGGACATCGAGATTCGCAAAGCCGATCTGGAAGACGTGTTCCTCGAACTCACCAGCGCCCACCCCAGAGCCGCCAAGTCCGAGGTGCCCGCATGAGTGGCTGGCAGGCGCTTTTTTACAAGGAAATTTTGCGCTTTTGGAAGGTCGGCTTCCAGACGGTGGCCGCGCCGGTGATCACCGCCATTCTTTACCTGATGATCTTTGGCCATGTGCTCGAAGACCGGGTGCAGGTTTATGAATCGGTCAGCTACACCGCCTTTTTGCTGCCAGGCTTGGTGATGATGAGCGTGCTGCAGAATGCGTTTGCCAACAGCAGCTCTTCCATGGTGCAGAGCAAGGTCATGGGTAACCTCGTGTTCCTGATGCTCACGCCGCTGTCACACCGTGCGTGGTTTTTTGCCTACGTGGGTTCGTCGGTGGTGCGCGGCCTGGCCGTCGGTGCCGGTGTGCTGCTGGCGACCTGGTGGTTTGCCCAGCCTTCTATGGTGGCGCCGTTGTGGGTGCTCGTGTTCGCGTTCCTGGGTGCGGCTTTGCTGGGCACGCTGGGGCTGATCGCGGGCTTGTGGGCCGAAAAGTTTGACCAGATGGCTGCGTTTCAAAACTTCATCATCATGCCCATGACCTTCCTCTCGGGCGTGTTCTACTCCATCCATTCCTTGCCCGAGTTCTGGCAGCGGGTGAGCCACCTCAACCCGTTTTTCTACATGATCGACGGCTTTCGATACGGCTTTTTTGGCGTCAGCGACACCTCACCTTGGCTCAGCCTGGCGCTGGTGGCGTCCGCGCTGGCGGTGGTGAGTGCCGTGGCGCTGCACCTGCTGCGCACCGGCTACAAAATCCGTCAGTGAGGTTTTTGCCGGGTGCTGCGCCAGGCAACAACCTTGCGCCCACCCACGCTCCCAACCCAACCGACAAGATGACCGCTGAACAATTGCAACAACTGATCGCCGCTGGCCTGCCTTGCGAGCACCTGGAAGTCTCGGGCGATGGCCGCCACTGGTCGGCTGTGATCGTCTCGCCAGCCTTCGAGGGCCTGCGCCTGATCGCGCGCCACAAGCGGGTCTACGACGCGTTGGGCCAGCGCATTCAAAACGACGAGGTGCACGCCCTGTCGATGAAAACGCTCACGCCAGCCGAGTGGCAGAAGAAATGACCCCCGCGCTGCTGCGCGTCACCCTCCCAGGGAACGTCGCTGGCAGCTCGGCAAAGCCGGTTCTGCGGCGACCTGAGTTTGGCTTGCCTCAAGCGGCGCCTACCGTTGATTGCTGAAAGATTGATTTTTCCATGGACAAACTGAGAATCACCGGCGGCCGTACCCTGCGCGGTGAGGTCACGATTTCGGGTGCCAAGAACGCGGCGCTGCCTGAGATGTGCGCGACCTTGCTGACCGACGAGCCAGTGCACCTGCTCAATGTGCCGCGCCTGCACGATGTGGCCACCATGCGTCGCCTGCTCGACAACATGGGCGTGACATCGCAGACCCATGGCGAGCGCGGCGGCATGTCGTTTCACGCAACTGAACCGATCCGCCCCGAAGCGCCTTACGAACTGGTGAAGACCATGCGCGCCTCGGTGCTGGCGCTGGGCCCTTTGCTGGCGCGCTTTGGTCATGCCAAGGTGTCGTTGCCGGGTGGTTGCGCGATCGGATCGCGGCCGGTGGACCAGCACATCAAAGGCTTGCAGTCGATGGGCGCCGAGATTGTGGTGGAGTACGGTTACATGGTGGCGCGGCTGCCGCAGGGCCGCACCCGGTTGCACGGCGCGCGCATCGCCACCGACATGGTGACGGTGACAGGCACGGAAAACTTCCTCATGGCCGCTGCGCTGGCCGAGGGCGAAACCCTGCTGGAGAACGCCGCGCAAGAGCCCGAGATTGCCGATCTGGCCGAGATGTTGATCGCCATGGGCGCCAAAATTGAAGGCCATGGCACCAGCCGCATCCAGGTGCAAGGCGTGGAGCGCCTGCATGGTTGCACGCACCAGGTGGTGGCCGACCGCATCGAGGCGGGCACCTTCCTGTGTGCCGTGGCGGCCGCTGGCGGTGATGTGGTGCTGCGCCACGCGCGCTCGGACCACCTCGATGCGGTGATCGACAAGCTGCTGGAAGCGGGCGCCGAAATCGAAGCTGGTACCGATGCACAGGGCGTTTTCATTCGCGTGCGCGCCTCGGGCAGGCTCAAGGCCCAGGGTTTTCGCACCACCGAGTACCCAGGTTTTCCGACCGATATGCAAGCGCAGTTCATGGCGCTCAACTGCATCGCTGAGGGCACGGCCAAGGTCACCGAGACGATTTTCGAAAACCGCTTCATGCATGTGAACGAACTGGTGCGCTTGGGGGCTCACATCCAGACCGACGGGAAGGTCGCCGTGGTTCAGGGCGTGCCGCGTTTGCAAGGCGCCACCGTGATGGCCACCGACCTGCGTGCCTCGGCCAGTCTGGTGATCGCTGGCCTGGTGGCCGAGGGCGAGACGGTGGTCGATCGCATCTACCACCTGGACCGGGGCTACGACCAGATGGAAGAAAAGCTGCGCGGCATCGGCGCTGACATTGCTCGCTTCAAATGAAAGCGCTATCCACATGATCACACTTGCCCTGTCCAAAGGCCGCATTTTTGACGAAACCCTGCCGCTGCTCGCCGCTGCGGGCATCGAGGTGCTGGAAGACCCGGAAACCTCGCGCAAACTCATCTTGCCCACCAGCCACCCAGACGTGCGGGTGGTGCTCGTGCGCGCCTCCGACGTGCCCACCTATGTCGAATACGGCGGCGCTGATTTGGGTGTGGCGGGCAAAGACACGCTGATTGAGCACGGCGGTCAAGGCCTGTACCAGCCGCTGGACCTGCTCATCGCGGCCTGCCGCATGAGCGTGGCGGTGCAAGCCGATTTTGACTACGCCTCGGCCGTGCGCCAAGGCTCGCGCCTGCGTGTGGCCACCAAATACACCACTATCGCGCGCGAGTTTTTCGCTGCCAAGGGCGTGCACGTGGATCTGATCAAGCTTTATGGCAGCATGGAACTCGCGCCGCTCACCGGTCTGGCCGATGCCATTGTCGATTTGGTCTCCACTGGCAAAACCTTGCAGGCCAACCAGCTGGTCGAGGTCGAGCGCATCATGGACATCAGCTCACGGTTGGTGGTCAACCAAGCCGCGCTCAAGCTCAAGCAAGCCACCATCCGACCCATCATCGACGCTTTCGCCCGCGCCATCAGCGCTCCTGCTGTGCCCTGACCCACAACGCCATGAGTCTCACTGCCCAACCTGCCCGCCTGTCCACCACAGACGCCGATTTCGAAGCGCAGTTCGCTGCTCGGCTGCACTGGTCGGCCGAGACCGATGGCGCCATTGAGCAACGCGTGGCCGACATCCTGGCCGACGTGCAGCGGCGCGGGGATGCAGCCGTGCTGGACTGCACCGCGCGTTTCGATGGCCTGCAAGCCGCCAGCATGGCCGAGCTGGAGCTCACGCAGGCCGAGCTGAAGGCTGCGTTCGATGGATTGCCGCCGGCCCAGAAAGCCGCGCTGCAAGCAGCCGCTGGGCGCGTGCGCAGCTACCATGAGGCCCAGAAGAGAGCCGGTGGCCAGAGCTGGAGTTACCGCGACGAAGACGGCAGTTTGCTGGGCCAGAAGATCACGCCGCTGGACCGCGTCGGTATCTACGTGCCGGGTGGCAAAGCCGCCTATCCGTCCAGCGTGTTGATGAACGCGATACCCGCCCATGTGGCCGGTGTGGCCGAGATCGTCATGGTGGTGCCCACGCCGCGCGGTGAAAAAAATCCACTGGTGCTGGCTGCCGCCTACGTGGCCGGTGTCAGCCGCGCCTTCACTATCGGCGGCGCACAGGCTGTTGGCGCGTTGGCCTACGGCACGTCCACCATCCCCAAGGTGGACAAAATCACCGGCCCGGGCAACGCCTACGTGGCCAGCGCCAAGAAGCGCGTCTTTGGTACGGTGGGTATCGACATGATCGCTGGCCCGAGCGAAATTCTGGTGTTGGCCGATGGCAGTACCCCCGCTGAGTGGGTGGCGATGGACCTGTTCAGCCAGGCCGAGCACGACGAGCTGGCGCAAAGCATCCTGCTGTGTCCCGACGCTGCCTATATCGATGCCGTGCAAGCTGAGATCGATCGCTTGCTGCCCACGATGCCGCGCGCGGCCATCATCGCCAAGAGCCTGAACGATCGAGGCGCGCTGATCCACACGCGCAGCATGGAAGAGGCCTGCACTATTAGCAACCGCATCGCGCCCGAGCATCTGGAAGTCTCCAGCGCCGAGCCGCACCGCTGGGAGCCACTGCTCAAACACGCTGGCGCCATCTTCCTGGGTGCCTTCACCAGCGAGAGCCTGGGCGACTACTGCGCTGGCCCGAATCACGTGCTGCCCACCAGCGGCACAGCACGGTTTTCCTCCCCGCTGGGGGTGTACGACTTCCAGAAACGCAGCAGCCTGATCGAGGTGAGCGAGCAAGGCGCGCAAAGCCTGGGGCTGATCGCGGCCGAACTGGCCTACGGCGAAGGGCTGCAAGCGCATGCGCGTGCAGCCGAGTTGCGCCTGAAGGACGTGCCCCCGATGCGAGCCCCGACATGAGCAACACCAGCATCACCCCCTCTCCCCTGCGCTTCATCCGCCAGGACATCCAGTCCATGCACGCCTACGCCATCCAGGATGCGGCGGGCATGGTCAAGCTCGACGCGATGGAGAACCCGTATCCGTTGCCGCCCGAGTTGCAGCAAGCGCTGGGTGAGCGCCTGGGTGCCGTGGCGGTTAATCGCTACCCTGGCGCGCGGGTTGAAGACCTCAAGCAGGCTCTGGCACGCTATGTGGAGCTGCCCGCTGGCTACACGCTCATGCTGGGCAATGGATCGGACGAACTGATTGCGCTGCTGGCCATGGCCTGCGACACGCCGTCTGGCGAAGCGGGTCAGTGCAAACCAGCGTCCATCTTGTCGCCGCTGCCAGGGTTCGTGATGTACGCCATGAGCGCGCAACTGCAGGGTCTGGTGTTCCACGGCGTGCCACTCACCGCCGACTTCGAACTCGACGAGCCCGCGATGCTGGCTGCGATGCGCGAGCACCAGCCGGCTATCACCTACATCGCCTACCCGAACAACCCCACCGCCAATCTGTGGGAAGCGGGCGCGATCCGACGGCTGATTCAGGAGGCTGCCTGGTTTGGTGGTCTGGTGGTGATGGACGAGGCCTACCAGCCGTTCTCCAGCCGCAGTTGGCTTGCCGAGATGCGCGAGCACCCGGCGGCCAACGCCAACGTGCTACTGATGCGCACGCTCTCCAAATTCGGCCTCGCAGGTGTGCGCCTGGGTTATCTGCTGGGACCGAAGGCGCTGGTGCAGGAGGTAGACAAGCTGCGTCCGCCTTACAACGTGAGCGTGCTCAACGCCGAGTGCGCCTTGTTTGCCTTGGAGCATGCTGAGGTGTTCGCTGCGCAGGCGGCGCAAATCTGTGAGCAGCGCGCGTTGCTCATCGAAGCCTTGGCCCAAATGCCGGGGGTCCATCCCTTCCCCAGCGACGCCAACATGGTGCTGGCTCGTGTACCGGATGCACAACGTTGCTTCGACGCCCTCAAGGCGCGCGGCCTGCTGGTGAAGAATGTTTCTAGAATGCACCCACTGCTGCACCAATGTCTGCGACTCACCGTGGGCACCCCGCATGAGAACGCTACGCTGATCAGCGCTTTGCCCGAATGTTTATGACTACCCTATCCCCCAGCGCCACCGACCGCGTGGCCACCGTTCAGCGCGACACCGCCGAGACCCAGATTTCGGTGCGCATCAACCTCGACGGTACGGGTAGCGCCAGCCTGTCCACCGGCATCGGTTTCTTCGACCACATGCTCGACCAGATCGCGCGCCATGGTCTGATCGATCTCGACATCCAGGCCAAAGGCGATCTGCACATTGACGGCCATCACACGGTGGAAGACGTGGGCATCACGCTCGGCCAAGCCTTCGCCCAAGCGGTGGGCGACAAAAAAGGCCTGCGCCGTTACGGTCACGCCTACGTGCCGCTGGACGAAGCGCTGTCGCGCGTGGTGGTGGATTTTTCTGGTCGCCCCGGGCTGCACATGCGTGTGCCGTTCAAGAGCGGTATGGTGGGCGACTTTGACACCCAGCTCGCGTTTGAGTTTTTCCAGGGCTTCGTAAATCACGCCGGTGTTACCCTGCACATCGACAACCTGCACGGCGAAAACGCCCACCACCAGGCCGAGACCGTGTTCAAGGCCTTTGCCCGAGCACTGCGCATGGCGCTGGAGCGCGACGCGCGCATGGGCGACACCATTCCCTCGACCAAAGGGTCTTTGTAACCCCAACCGCTGGCGCCCATGAAACGCAAGACAGTGGCCGTGGTGGACTACGGCAGTGGCAATCTGCGCTCGGTGTCGCAGGCGGTGAGCCACGTTGCAGCCGGCAGCGGCCTGGAGGTGATCGTCACAGCCGACCCCCGCGCGGTGTTCGATGCCGAGCGGGTGGTGCTGCCTGGCCAGGGCCACATGGCCGATTGCACGCGTGGGCTGGCTGCTTCAGGCCTCCTGGATGCCGTGTTGCACGCCAGCGCCAACAAGCCGCTGTTCGGCGTCTGTGTGGGCATGCAAATGCTGCTCGACCGCAGCGAGGAGGGCGACACCGCTGGCTTGGGGCTGATCCCAGGCGACGTGTTGCGCTTTCGGCTGGATGGCAGGCTGCAGGCCGACGGCAGCCGATTCAAAGTGCCCCAGATGGGCTGGAACCAGGTCTTTCACGATCTCGGTCGAGGGCCTGCCCACGCGCTGTGGAACGGTATCGACGACGGCGCCTATTTTTATTTCGTGCACAGTTACTATGCCCGGCCCGCCGACTTGGCGCACAGTGTGGGCGAAGCCGATTACGGCGGTCGCTTTGCCGCCGCCGTGGCTCGCGACAATATTTTTGCTACCCAGTTTCACCCCGAGAAAAGCGCTGACCAGGGCTTGGCGCTTTACCGCAATTTTTTGTCCTGGCAACCTTAAGTCCCTTAAACCACCATGCTGCTGATTCCTGCCATTGACCTCAAAGACGGCCAGTGTGTGCGCCTCAAACAAGGCGACATGGACCAATCCACTGTGTTCGGCGAAGACCCGGCGGCGATCGCGCGCAGCTGGGTGGACAAGGGCGCTCGCCGAGTGCATCTGGTGGACCTGAATGGCGCCTTTGCCGGTAAGCCCAAAAACGAACAGGCGATCCGCGCCATCCTGAAAGAGGTGGGCGCCGAGGTGGATGTGCAGCTGGGTGGCGGTATTCGCGACCTCGACACCATCGAGCGCTACCTCGATGCCGGTCTGCGCTACGTGATCATTGGCACCGCAGCGGTCAAAAACCCTGGCTTTTTGCAAGATGCCTGCACCGCGTTCGGTGGCCACATCATCGTCGGCCTAGACGCCAAGGACGGCAAAGTGGCCACCGACGGCTGGAGCAAGCTCACTGGTCACGAGGTGATCGATCTGGGCAAGAAGTTCGAAGACTATGGCGTTGAAGGCATCATCTACACCGACATTGGCCGTGACGGCATGCTGAGCGGTATCAACATCGAAGCCACGGTCAAGCTCGCGCAAGCGCTGTCCATCCCGGTGATTGCCTCCGGCGGTCTATCGAACCTCGAAGACATCCGCCAGCTCTGCGCGGTAGAAGCGGAGGGTGTTGCCGGCGTGATCTGCGGCCGGTCCATCTACAGCGGTGATCTGGATTTTGAGGCGGCGCAGCAACTCGCTGACGACCTGAACGGCTAGAAGCCGACCCATCACCGAGCCGCCTGCGGCATCACCTCTTAAAGCGGGCAACGTTGGCCAACCGGCAGAACCGGCTTGGCGATGTTTTGTGTGAATTTCCCTTTGTGTGCTTGCTGCGCTGCTTTTCAGCGCTCTCCTTGTCAATGAGGACAAAAATTTTGCTCGCTAAACGCATCATTCCCTGCCTTGACGTCACCGGTGGCCGCGTCGTCAAAGGGGTCAACTTCGTCGAGCTGCGCGACGCGGGCGATCCGGTGGAGATCGCTGCGCGTTACAACGAGCAGGGCGCCGACGAGCTCACGTTCCTTGACATCACCGCCACCAGCGACGGGCGCGATCTCATCCTGCACATCATCGAGGCGGTGGCCTCGCAGGTCTTCATTCCGCTCACCGTGGGAGGTGGCGTGCGCACGGTGGACGACGTGCGCCGTCTGCTCAACGCCGGCGCCGACAAAACCAGCTTCAACTCGGCCGCCATCGCCAATCCGCGTGTGATCCGAGAGGCCTCAGACAAGTACGGCGCGCAGTGCATCGTGGTGGCCATCGACGCCAAGCGCCGCTTTGGCGACAACATGCTGGATCGGGGCGAAGGCTGGGATGTTTACAGCCACGGTGGACGCCAGAACACCGGGCTCGACGCGGTAGCCTGGGCGCGGCAGATGGCCGAGTACGGCGCTGGTGAAATCTTGCTGACCAGCATGGACCGAGATGGCACCAAATCGGGGTTTGACCTGGAACTCACCCGCACCGTGGCCGATGCGGTGGGGGTGCCCGTGATCGCCTCTGGCGGCGTGGGCACGCTCGACCACTTGGCCGATGGTGTGCAGCAAGGCCATGCCGACGCCGTGCTGGCCGCGAGCATTTTTCACTATGGCGAATTCACGGTGGGCCAGGCCAAGGCGCGCATGGCCGAGCGCGGCATTGCGGTTCGGCGCTAGCGCTGAGGCTGGGGTTCAAGGCCGTTCCAGCGCGGGTGGGAACTGCCGCACAAAGCGGTCTTCCAACTCGCCCACGCTGGCACTCAAGCCGTTG
>JBLIJY010000066.1:0-9435 GCA_047636095.1 Hydrogenophaga sp.
GGGTACCTCCACGTTCTGGAACACCAGTTCGCCGGTGTGGCTGCCGCGCATGCCGAGCTTGTCGAGTTTCTGCGCGATGCTGAAACCGGGCATGCCCTTCTCGATGAGGAAAGCAGTGACGCCGCGCGCGCCCAGCTCGGGTTCGCTCTTGGCGTAGACCACCAGGGTGTCGGCATCGGGGCCGTTGGTGATCCACATCTTGTTGCCGTTGAGCAGGTAATAACCCCCCTTGTCTTCGGCTTTGAGCTTCATGCTGATCACGTCCGATCCGGCGCCCGGTTCGCTCATGGCGAGTGCGCCCACATGCTCGCCGCTGATCAGCTTGGGGAGGTATTTCACCTTCTGCGCTGCCGTGCCGTTGCGGTTGATCTGGTTCACACACAGGTTGGAATGCGCGCCATAAGAGAGACCCACCGACGCGCTGGCGCGGCTGATTTCTTCCATCGCTACCATGTGCGCCAGGTAGCCCATGCCGGCACCGCCATCTGCCTCGGGCACGGTGATCCCCAGCACGCCCAGATCGCCCATCTTGCGCCAGAGGTCCATCGGAAACTGGTCGCTGCGGTCAATCTCTTCGGCACGCGGGGCAATCTCGGCTTGCGAAAAATCGCGCACCGCGTCGCGCAGGGCATCGATGTCTTCACCGAGCTGGAAGTTGAGGCCGGGCAGGTTGGTCATGGGTTGTCTCTTCTGTGATGTTGAATCAGTAAGTTTTGGGCACGGGCACCAGCGTCTGCTGCATCACCGCGCAGTCCGAGCGCTTGCCGTCGGCCGCCACATGCACCACCTCGGCGGTGGCGACGATGATGCGCCGGCCGGCCTTGACAACACGCCCGGTGGCCTGCAGCTCGCCGCCTTGAAACGCGGCGAGAAAGTTGATCTTGTATTCCACCGTGGTGACTTCCATGCCCTCGGGCGTCACAGTCAGTGCGGCGTAGCCGCCTGCGATGTCGGCCAGTGCACCCATGGCCCCGCCGTGGAAACCGCCCTGCTGCTGCGTCACGCGGTCCGAGTACGGCATGGCCAGCGTCACGGTGCCCGGCGCCACCGTCAGCAGGCGAACGCCCAGTGGCAACATCATGCCCTGGCGCTCCAGGCTGGCCTGTACCCGCTGGCGCAGGGCTTCGTGGTCGGCGGTCGAATCGGTCATGGTTGGGGTGGCTGGATTTGATTGACGTTTACGTAAACGTCAATTATCACCGAAGCGCCTGTAAATGGTCAAAAGAACAAACACCATACTTGGCACATGTCCTTCGCCTTGGCTTGCCCCGTCCACAGCGACACCACCATCCGCAAAAGCCGCTTCATCGGCTGCGTCGAGCCTTGTGTTGGACGCGAGGCCGCCTTGGCACGCGTGGCGCAACTGCGGCTTCAGCACCCCTCGGCCACCCACGTTTGCTGGGCGCTGATGGCGGGTGGCCACTCTGCGGCCAACGACGACGGCGAGCCTGGGGGCACCGCCGGGCGGCCGATGCTGGAGGTGCTGCGGCATCAGGCGCTCGACGGTGTGCTGGCCACGGTGGTGCGTTACTACGGCGGCATACAGCTCGGCGCCGGGGGCCTGGTGCGCGCCTACACCGACGCGGTGGCGCAGGCGCTGCTGCAAGCTGAGAAGACGCCCATCACGCCCCACGTCACCCTTCGCTGCGCGTTGCCCTACGCGATGGAGGGCTGGCTGCGCCGCGCGCTGCAACACGATCCAGGGGCGTTGCTGGACGTGACCCACGGCGGCGAAGTGATCGTGACATTCAGCCTGCCCGAGCCGCAGGTGGCGGCGTTTCGAGCGGCGCTGAACGACGCCAGCCAAGGTCAGGTGCGCTGGCTGCCCATCGAAATCGATGCCGATCCGCCAATGCCGTGAGGCGGCTTGGCACCAGCACACGCAAGCGCACTCAGGCGGGGGTGGCTCGGGCAGCCGCCTTCTCGGCCTTGGCCAGCAAGGCGCGCGCTTCTTTTTCGTGCACCTTCACCTCGTCGAGGTTGGCCATCAGGTCGGCCATTTGCTCTTCGAGCTGGCGCCGGTGATCGGCCAGCACCAGCAAAAACTTGCGCAGCTGCGGCCCGGTATCGCGCGGGCTGTCGTACATGTCGATGATGTCCTTGGCTTCAGACAAGGACAGCCCCAGCCGCTTGGCGCGCAGGGTCAGCTTCAGGCGGGTGCGGTCGCGCGCGCTGTAGATACGGTTGCGGCCCCCTGGGCCTTCGCGCAAGGGCTGCAGCAAGCCCATGTCTTCGTAAAAACGGATCGCGCGCGTGGTCAGGTCGAACTCGCGCGCGAGGTCGCTGATGGTGAAGGTGGTGTTGATCGCCATGGCACTGAAAATTCGGCGCGGGGCCTGTCGGCTGGCGGACATCGGCAGCTGCCGCGCCTCCTTAGAATGGTCCACGCTTGACGTTTACGTTAACGTCAATATTCTTTCATCTTAACGGAACCCTCCCGCATGACCGCCCCCACCAAAGACATGCTGGAAGCCCGCCTGCACTACCCGCAAGGCAACGCACTGCCCGAGTCCGGCCGCGCGCTGGTGGTGGCGCCCGGGGTGAAGTGGATCCGCATGCGCCTGCCGTTTGCGCTCGACCACATCAACCTCTGGCTGCTGCGCGACACGCTCGATGGCAGGGAGGGCTGGACGGTGGTGGACTGCTGCATCGACCGCGACGAAGCCCGGGCGCAGTGGGAAGACGTTTTTGCCCACGAGCTTGACGGCCTGCCTGTGTTGCGCGTGATCGTCACCCACATGCACCCAGACCACATCGGGCTGGCGCATTGGCTGTGCGAAAAATGGCGGGTCCGGTTGTGGTGCAGCGCCACGGACTACCACACGGCGCGCCTCGCCTCGCAGAGCACCACCGGTTTCGGTGGCGACCGCGCAGCGGCATTTTTTGCCTCGCACGGCATGACCTCGCCAGACGATCTGGCCAGAATCCGCGAGCGCAGCGGCTACTACCCCAACCTCGTGCCCAGCGTGCCACTGGCTTATGCGCGCTTGATGGACGGCCAGACGGTACCCATCGGCGGACGTGGCTGGCGCTGCATCAGCGGCTTTGGCCATGCCCCAGAACACATGGCCTTGTACAGCGACGAGATCCAGACGATCATCAGCGGCGACATGGTGCTGCCGCGCATCTCCACCAACGTCAGCGTCTACGACACCGAGCCCGAAGCCGACGCGCTCAAGCTCTTCCTCGACTCGCTCGACAAGTTCCTGCCGCTGCCGCCCCAGACGCTGGTGCTGCCCTCGCACGGCAAACCGTTCACTGGTCTGCACGAGCGCATTCAGCAACTGGGCGAGCACCACCGCGACCGGCTGGCCGAGGTGATGGCGGCCTGCGTCCAGGCACCGTGCAGCGCGATGGACATCATCCCGGTGCTGTTCACCCGTGCGTTGGATTTGCACCAGATCACGTTTGCCATGGGCGAGGCGGTAGCGCACCTGCACCGGCTCTGGCTGGACGGTCAGCTGCAGCGCAAGCTGGGCGCCGACAAGGTGTACCGCTTCCGGGCCGTCTGAGGCCACCCAGCGCGCTTATTCGGTGAGTGGTATCGCCGATTGGCGCAGCGCTTGGCGGCGTTGCCTGTGATCGGGCAAAACGCCTGCCACCGCCGCCCAGAACTGCGGGCTGTGATCCATATGACGCAGGTGGCTGAGCTCGTGCACCACCACGTAATCGACCATTTCCATCTTCAGATGGATCAGCCGCCAGTTCAATCGAATCGTGCCGTTGGCGCTGGCGCTGCCCCAGCGGGTGCTGGCGCTGGACAAACGCATCTGGGTGTAGCGCACCCCGAGTTGCGGCGCGAAATGGTCTAAGCGCTCGGCAAACACGCGCTTGGCCTGGCGCATCAGCCAGGCTTGTGCAGCATCGCGAATCTGAATTTCGCTGGCGCTCTGCGCCAACCCCAGTCGCAGCGTGGCCACGCGTTCGGGTGCGTCGCTGGCCGGTGGCTCCAGCACCGCGCCCACCTGTACAAAACCGTGTGCCGGGTCCAGTTGCAGGCGTACGCGCTGACCCAGAAACGCCAGCTCGGCGCCATCGGCCCAGACGATGCGGGCCTGCGCCAGCGCCCCGGCGCGTTCGTGCGCGCGCTGCAGTTTGTCAATCACCCAAGCGGCTTTGTCGTGCAGCAGCGCCTCGACCTCGGCCATCGGCGTCCAGCGTGGCGCCCGCACGCTCAGACCTTCGGGCCCCACCGACAGACCGATAGTGCGCCGCTGGCTGCGTTTGAACTCGTAGGCCACCTCGCAGTGGCCCAGTTTCAGTCGCCGGTTGCCGCGCGGATGGTGCCAGGTGCCGGGCTGGAACACCTCGGACATCGGCAGCGCTGGGGTGGCGTTCGCGGGAGGCGCAGCAGCAGGCGCGCTTGAAGGTGCCGCCTGATCGGGCTCACCCCAGAAATCCAACGCCAGTTGCAACAAGGAACGCATCGTGTGCAAAAACAGGATTCAACAAAAAACGGTCTGTTCAGCCAGGCAGCATGGTCAACGAGAGCAAGCCCATTCCAGAACGCCGCGGAACCGGCTCTGCCGGGCCGCCAGCGTTACCCCCTGGGGGGTGACGCACCTACGGCGCGGCGCGGGGGGTATCCACATACGCTGTCGGATCGAGCCGGCGCATCTCGGCTTCGATCCAGGCCTCGACCTCGCGCATCAGCTCGTCGGGCTGACGCCCCACGCTGGAGATGGGCTTGCCAATCGAAAACTCCACTTGGCCCGGCCGCTTGATCAGCGCCTTGCGCGGCCAGCACTTGGCCGAAGTCACCGCGATCGGGATCACCGGCGCACCCGTGGCAATCGCCAGCCGGGTACCACCATTTTTGTAAACACCTTTCTCGCCACGCGGGATGCGCGTGCCCTCGGGAAACATGATGACCCAGGTGCCCTGATCCACCAGGCGCTGGCCCTGCGCGACCACCTTGTTGAAGGCCTGGGCGCGCTTGCTGCGGTCGATGTGAATCATGTCCATGCGGCCCATCGCCCAGCCGAAGAAGGGCACATACAGCAGCTCTTTTTTGAACACATAGGCCAGCGGATGCGGCATGAGCGCGGGCATGCAAAAAGTCTCCCAGGTGGACTGGTGCTTCACCAGCAACACCGCTGGCGCGGTATCGCCCGCCGGCAGGTTCTCAAAGCCAATCACCTGGTTGCGGATGCCGAGCAAGATCTCGCCGCTACGCACCGACAGCTTGAGCCAGCCGGCACACATCCAGTAGACACGCGTGCTGTTCATGAACGGCGCAGCGATCACCACCGCCAGCGCCCAAGGCACCACGGTGATCGCCATGAACAGCAGATGGAGCAGGGAGCGGATCAGGTTCATGGCGTGTCGGTTGGGGGGGCGGCTGGCGCGGGCGCGGGCGCGGGCGCGGGCGCATCGCCAGCGTCCTGCGCCAGCAGCCAGTCGGCAAAGGCGTTGAGATCGTGATGCACCCGGGTACCCGGTGGCAACTCGGCTGCGAGCACCGAATAGTCACGATCCGGCTCATCGCCCACGCGCTCGCGCAGGTGTTCGGACTTGCCGGTGAGCAGCAAATGCGCGGGGCAACCAGCGGCGGTGGCTGCCTGCACGTGACGCAAGGCGTTGCCCGCAGCGGGCAGCTTGTCCACCGGCACGCCAAAGCGCGCCGCGATCTGGTGAAACAAGCCAGGCGCGGGCTTGCGGCAGTCGCAAGCGTCTTCTTCGGTGTGCGGACAGAAAAACACGGCGTCCACCCGCGCACCAACCGCCGCGAGCTGGCGGTGCATCTTCGCGTGGATGGCGTTGAGCGCAGCCATGTCAAACAGGCTGCGCCCGATCCCGCTCTGGTTGGTGGCCAGCACCACATGCCAGCCACCCTGGTTAAGCCGCGCCACCGCCTCCGTTGCACCGGGCAGCGGCTCCCATTCTTCGGGCGAAGCGACGTAATCGTCGCGGCTGCGGTTGAGCGTGCCGTCGCGGTCGAGGATGAGCAGTTTCATGGCCGGCTCCTTGGGCTGCGTGGGGCGTGGGGCACGGCGCGATCGCGTCAAGCAGCGAGGCGCGACAGGTCGGCCACGCGGTTCATGGCTTCGTGCAATTGTTTGAGCAAGCCCAGGCGATTGGCTTTCAGGGCCACATCTTCCGCGTTGACCATCACACCGTTGAAAAAGGCGTCGACCGGGGCGCGCAGGGCTGCCAGCGATTGCAGCGAAGCGGTGTGGTCGCCTGCGTCGAACTGGGCGTTGGCCGTCGGCACGGTGGCTTGCATGGCCGCGTACAGGGCTTGCTCGGCGTCTTCCACCAGCAACGGTTCGCTGACAGTCGCCGCCACCTCGCCTTCGGACTTTTTGAGGATGTTGCCGATGCGCTTGTTCGCTGCCGCCAGCGCCGGCGCTTCGGGCAATGCGGCGAAAGCGCGCACGGCCTGCAACCGCTGGGCCACGTCGACCAGGCGCTGCGGGCGCAGCGCCAGCACGGCATCGACTTCCTGGGCACTGAATCCCTGCTCACGCAGAGTGCCGGCAAGGCGGTCGTAGATGAAACTGGCGAGAGCTTCGACAGGCTCTGCCCGCGCGAGCGGGAGCTGGGTACCGAATGCGTCATAAGCGGTGTTCAGCAGCGGCAACAAGGCGAGGTGAAGGTCTTTCTCAACCAACATCCGGATGACCCCCAGCGCATGGCGGCGCAGCGCAAACGGGTCTTTGTCGCCGGTCGGCAGATTGCCAATGCCGAACATGCCCACCAGCGTTTCCAGCTTGTCGGCCAGCGCCACCACCACGCCGGTCATCGTGCGTGGCAGCGCGTCGCCCGCGAAGCGCGGTTTGTAGTGGTCTTCGATGGCGAAGGCGATGTCTTCACTCAGGCCATCGTGGCGCGCGTAATAGCCGCCCATGATGCCTTGCAGCTCCGGGAACTCGCCCACCATGTCGGTCAGCAGATCGGTCTTGGCGAGTTGCGCGGCGGTGTCGGCGCTCTTCGCCAACACGTCGCCCCCAAGCTGCTGGCCGATGGCGCGGGCCATAGCGCGCACGCGCTCCACCCGCTCGCCCTGGGTGCCCAGTTTGTTGTGATAAATCACCTTGTCCAGACCTTCGACGCGCGAAGCCAGCGTCTTCTTGCGGTCTTGATCAAAGAAGAACTTGGCGTCCGCCAGGCGCGGGCGTACCACGCGCTCGTTGCCACCGATCACCGCGCTCGGGTCGTCGGGCGTGATGTTACTCACCACCAAAAACCGATTGGTCAACCGGCCCTCTGCATCAAGCAGCGGGAAGTATTTCTGGTTGGCCTTCATCGTGAGGATGAGGCACTCGGGCGGGACATCGAGGAACTGCTTTTCGAATTCACACACCAGCACATTGGGGCGCTCAACCAAGGCCGTCACTTCGTCGAGCAGGGCCTCGTCTTCGATCGGTTGGCAGCCGCCGCCCACCTGGGCTGCCGCAGCGGCCAGCTGGCGCACGATGTTGGCCTTGCGTTCATCAAACGAGGCGATCACCGCGCCGTCTTGGGCCAGCGTGTCGGCGTAGTGGTCGGCATCGGCCAGCAGCACCGGGTCCACCGCCGCTTCGAAACGGTGGCCGTGCGTGGTGTTGCCCGCTCTCAGGCCCAGCGCCTTGACGGGCACCACCTCGCTGCCGTGCAGCGCCACCAGCCCATGCGCTGGGCGCACAAACTGCACGCTGCTCCAGCCAGGCAGCTCGCAGTCGGTCTGCAGCTGGTAGGTCATGACCTTGGGGATGGGCAATTTGGCCAGCGCTTCATCAAGCGCTTTCTGCAAGCCCGCAGTCAGCGCCACGCCGGGTGCCACGCTGTCGAAAAACAGCGCCTCGGCTTTGCCATCGGGCGCGCGGCGCAGGCCAGCCACCGCGGAGGCATCGGCCCCCAGCGCGCCCAAGCGTTTGAGCAGCGCGGGCGTGGGCTGACCGCTGGCATCCAGGCCAACGCTCACCGGCATCAGCTTTTGCGACACAGCCTTGTCGGGCGCGCGCTCAGCCACAGACGTGACGTGCGCCGCCAGCCGACGCGGCGAGGCAAACGCCGTCACCACAGCGTCGGGCGAGGCCAAGCCTTGGGCTTTGAGCTGTTCGGCCAGCACCATGGCAAACGCAGCACCCAGTTTTTTGAGCGCCTTGGGCGGCAGCTCTTCCACGAAGAGTTCGACGAGAAGGTTGTTGTTGTTGTGCATGGCGATGTTCGGGCGCAGGCCCGTTTTATGTGATGTCCACCAAGGCCAAGCCCATCTGCTGGGCTTGTCGGTTGAGCGTTTTGTCAAAACTTAAAAAATGGCTGCTGCCGCTGCGCTGAGCCACCGCCAGGTGCAGGGCATCGCCACCCCGCAAGCCACTGGCCACATGCTCGCACAGCAGCGCGGCTTCCTGAAAATCGGTGTCCACACAGTCCATCTGCGCCACCCCGCCCACACCAAGCAGGGCTTTGAACGCCTGGCAGATGTCAGACACCAGCGCCTGATCCAGCTCGCCGCGCCTGGCTTTGATGCTCAAGGCACTGGCAATTTCGACCTTCGTCCAGGCGGAGGTCATCAAAGGCATGCCGCGCATCATCCATTGTTCGATGGGTTCTGCATTGGCCTCACGGCCCAGCAACGCCACCCAGGCACTGGTGTCCACATAACAGGCCACGGTGGTTCAGTACCGGCTCCACTCATCGCGGTTCACGGGTTGCGTCACCGGCATGCGCTCGTGCAATTGCTTGAGCCCGTCCAGCCAAGCCCGGCGCTTTTGCAGCGCCTGTGCGTCCACCGACAAGCCCAGTCGAGCAGGACCCAGTGCTTCAACCTGGATGCGGTCGCCTTCTTGCAAGTCACCCAGCTGCCGCAACAATTCCTGCGGCAAGCGCACGGCCAAGCTGTTGCCCCAGCGGTTGATTTGAAGATTCATGGTGTGCTCCTGGGAGAAATGTAGATACACGTATCTACATTTTAAGACCAACGCCGCCATCCGAAACGACCGGCAATTTCTCGTTGCCTGCATCGGCAAACTCCCGTGCAAAAAGCAGTGGCCTTGGTTTGATGTCAGCCCAACTGCGGGCCATCAAGCGGCTTTCTTCGCCATTTGCGCCACCCACTCGCGCGGTGCCATCGGGAAACCCAGGCGTTCGCGGCTCTCAAAGTAGCTCTGCGCCACACTGCGCGCGAGGTTGCGAATGCGACCGATGTAGGCGGCGCGCTCGGTCACGCTGATGGCGCCGCGCGCGTCCAGCAGATTGAAGCTGTGTGCACCTTTCAGCACCTGCTCGTAAGCGGGCAGCGCGAGCCGCTGCTCGATCAGGTGTTTGGCCTGACGCTCGTGCGCGGCAAAGGCGGTGAACAGGAATTCGGCGTCGCTGTGCTCGAAGTTGTAGGTGGACTGCTCGACTTCGTTTTGCTTGTAGACATCGCCGTAGCTGAGCGTGTCGGTCCACTTCAGGTCGTAGACGTTGTCCACGCCCTGCAAATACATCGCGAGGCGCTCCAGGCCG